>JBAUGO010000299.1:0-19167 GCA_049679775.1 Anderseniella sp. | reverse complement strand
GGATCAATTATCCATTGTAACGCATTCCATGGGTGGTCTTGTTGTTCGCGAAATGCTCGCAAGGCCGCAAGCCGTTCGCGCAAGAGCTCTGACAAAGCGTATCGTGATGATCGCACCACCCAACCAGGGGTCACAGGTCGCACAGTTTCTTGCTGACAATCTGCTCTACAGGTTGCTGTATGGCGAGGCAGGCCAGCAACTTGTTCCAGATCATGTTAAGCAAATGCCTATACCAGATTTGCCATTGGCGATCATTGCCGGAGGCAAGGGTGACAATGAAGGGTACAATCCGTTTCTTGCCGGAGATGATGATGGAACTGTCATGGTTGCCGAGACGAAGCTGGATCAAGCGAATCATTTCATGATCTTGCAAGATATTCATGGCCTTATCGCCAAGTCGCCATTTGTCGTCGCACCTATTGTGCATTTTCTTCAGAATGAAAACCTTGGAGTGCGTGATGAATAACTCACAATTTGCTTTGTTGAAATCAAAACGCTTCCTGCCTCTGTTCGTGACGCAAGCCCTGGGTGCCCTGAACGACAATGTGTTTAAAAATGCCATGGCAATCCTGCTGGTCTACAAGCTTGCAGAGGCAGCCGGTTACAACAAGGCAGTTATGGCCACAGTTGCGGGTGGTATTTTCATTCTGCCGTTTTTCCTGTTCTCCGCCACTGCGGGTCAACTGGCCGACAAGTACGACAAGGCAACACTTATCCGATATATCAAGCTCGCCGAGATTGGCGTTATGCTGCTTGGGTCGCTTGCTTTATTTGCAGCCAATGTTCCGTTCCTGTTTTTCGTCTTGTTCCTGATGGGAGCGCAATCGTCCTTCTTTGGTCCGCTGAAATATTCAATCCTGCCTGTGCATCTTGATGAGCATGAACTGATCGGGGCCAATTCACTCATTGAGGCTGGAACATTTCTCGCCATTCTGATTGGAACCATTGCCGGTGGCTTGCTCATCCTGACAGTCTATGGCGTTGAAATAGTCTCTGTGCTGGTGCTTGCGCTGGCTGTATTGGGATATGTTTCCAGCTTGATGATACCTGCTGCACCGGCACCTGATCCGGGCCTTGCAATCAACTTGAACGTGGCCAGCGAAAGCTGGCGCATCGTATCGAAAGCATTCTCGGAACGGTTTTCCAGTTTGACCATTTTGGGTATTTCTTGGTTCTGGCTGGTTGGCGCCACGCTTCTGTCGCTGTTTCCCGCCATTGCCAATGATCTGCTGAAAGGCGATGAAACCCTGGTCACGCTTTTCCTTGTGCTCTTTACCGTGGGCATTGCTGTGGGCTCCATGCTCTGCAACCGTTTACTTAAGGGTGAAGTCAACGCCACTTATGCCCCGTTCGGTGCCCTGGGGATCAGCGTTTTCCTCGCAGATTTTGCTTATGGCTTGTCGCAATTTCAGCCAGGAGCAGGGCCCGAACTCATCGGCGGTCTCACATTCCTGTCAGACATTTCGAATTGGCGTATGATGCTTGACCTGATTGGCATTGCCTTGTGCGGTGGCATATTCATTGTACCGCTTTATGCCATCCTGCAAGTGCGCTCAGACGATGAAGATCGCTCACGTACCATTGCGGCCAATAACATCGTCAATGCATTCTTCATGACCGCAGGTGCCGGTATTGTTGCTGCATTGATCGGGGCAGGAGCATCCATTGCAACAGTGCTGGTCGGGGTCGCGCTGCTCAATCTGGTCGTTGCGCTTTATGTCTGCTTCCTGCTGCCGGATGCAATCATCAAGGCTTTTCTCGTTGCCGTCTTGAAGCTGTTTTACCGCGTCGAGGTCAAAGGGCTTGAGAACTACGAAAAGGCAGGCAAACGCGCTGTCATAACAGTCAATCATGTTTCGTTTCTGGATCCGGTTCTTCTTGCTGCATTCCTTCCGGTAAAGCCACTCTTTGCCGTCAATACCCACATAGCAAATGCGTGGTGGGTAAAACCATTTTTGCGACTGGTCGATGCGTTCCCGATGGACCCGACAAACCCGATGGCTGCCAAGGCGCTAGTGCGGGAAGTTAAGCAGGACAAGCATTGCGTTATCTTCCCTGAAGGCCGCATCACGGTAACAGGTGCACTGATGAAAGTGTTTGACGGTCCGGGCATGATTGCTGACCAGTCAGACGCAATTATTGTTCCGGTGCGAATTGATGGTGCGCAGTACACACTGTTTTCGAGATTGCGAGGCATTGTGCGTTTGCGGTTGTTCCCGAAAATCACCTTGACGGTCCTGCCACCGCGCAAGCTCGTCATACAGCAAGGTGTGGTCGGTCGCGCCCGTCGTAAAATGGCTGGACAACAGCTCTACGACATCATGAGCGACATGATCTTTGAAACTGCCAACCGCCGCAGATCATTGTTTGATGCCTTGTTGGAAGCACAAGGGATACACGGTTCAAGACATGTCATTCTGGAAGATGTGGAGCGCAAGGCAATCTCCTATGGCAACCTGGTACTTGGCGCTCGCATCATGGGTCGCAAGTTTGCGGCGCTGAGCCAGAAGGCAGAGCGTGTTGGTGTCATGGTGCCCAACTCGAACGCTGCCGTTGTCACCTTCTTTGCGCTTCAATCGCAAGGTCGCGTGCCGGCGATGCTCAATTTTTCTACTGGTCTCGCCAATATGCTTGCAGCAATTCGTGCTGCTGAAATCAAGCTGGTCATTACGTCTCGCAGGTTTGTCAAAATGGCCAACCTGGAGAACACCATCGAACAGTTCGGCAAGCATGTTAAGGTGGTTTATCTGGAGGACATCAAGGCCTCAATCAATGTGTTCGACAAGGTGCGCGGTATTCTGGGAGCTCCTTTTGCGGAGGCTTCTCACACCTTTGTCGACATTCACCCCGATGATCCGGCGGTGGTGTTGTTTACATCAGGCTCAGAAGGTACTCCCAAGGGGGTGGTCTTGAGCCATTCAAATCTGCTGGCAAATTGCCATCAACTGAGCTCACGTGTGGACTTCAACCCGACTGACACCGTGTTCAATGCGCTGCCTGTGTTTCATTCGTTTGGTTTGACCGGTGGCACGCTGCTGCCCGTGCTGGCTGGCGTGAAAGTATTTTTGTATCCATCACCTCTACACTACCGAATTGTGCCGGCACTTGTTTATGACACCAATGCCACCATTATGTTTGGCACGGATACATTTCTTTCAGGATACGCTCGATCATCAGATCCTTATGATTTCTATTCAGTTCGATATGTGTTTGCCGGGGCTGAAAAGGTCAAGGATGAGACGCGCAAGGTCTGGAGCGATAAATTCGGCGTTCGCATTTTTGAAGGTTACGGTGCAACCGAAACATCACCAGCCCTTTCCACCAATACCGCACAACACTTCAAGCCAGGCACTGTAGGCAGGTTCCTTCCAGGCATTCAGTATGAATTGCTGCCAGTGCCGGGGATTGATGAAGGAGGGCGACTTGTTGTGACAGGCCCCAATGTCATGCTTGGCTATCTCAAGGCCGAAAACCCTGGTGTTCTGGACCCGGTGCATGACCATACCTATGACACGGGCGATATCGTCGATATTGATGAAATGGGATTTGTTACCATCAAAGGCCGGGCAAAGCGTTTTGCCAAGATCGCAGGTGAGATGGTTTCGCTGACTGCTGTCGAGGCGCAAGCTGCAAAACTCTGGCCCAATAACATGCACGCAGTCGTCGCTGTTCCTGACGCAAAGAAGGGTGAGCAGTTGATACTGGTAACGGACAATTCGAAAGCTACGCGCCCTGCATTTCAGGCACATTGCAAACAACAGGGACTGAGCGAGTTGATGGTGCCTAGAATAATCAGGAATGTGAAGGCCGTGCCTGTATTGGGTACAGGTAAAACGGACTATGTCAGCGTGGCAAAACTGATTGATGATTGAACACTCACCAGCGTTGAGAACTTCATATAAGGGCTTGGCCTGTTTGGTCTGAATGCGCTACCTGTTTTAAGGTGTCGAAACAGGGGCAGGGCATGACGGGCGAACCAGCTCATCGAATTGAACTGATTGATGTCAGCAAATCGTTTCCCGGTGTGCTGGCGAACGATCAGGTGTCATTGCAGGTGCGCCCTGGCGAGATCCATGCGCTTTTGGGTGAAAATGGTGCCGGCAAGTCCACCCTTGTGAAGATGATCTATGGCATCCTTTCCCCTGATAAAGGGCGCATGAACTGGAACGGCCAACCGATAACCATTGCCAACCCAAAAGCTGCCAGACAATTGGGTATTGGCATGGTGTTTCAGCACTTCTCATTGTTCGAGGCAATGTCGGTTCTGGAGAATATAGAGCTCGGGCTGGATACGCATTTGTCCCGCACACAACTTGAGATCCAGGTGCGTGAGGTGCTCAAGCTTTATGACCTGAACCTTGATCCCCATCGCACAGTCAGTACTTTATCGGTCGGTGAGCGTCAGCGCATAGAGATTGTGCGCGCCCTTTTGCTTCAACCGAAGCTGCTCATCATGGATGAACCAACATCTGTGCTGACACCTCAAGAGGTTGAACAGCTGTTTTCCACATTGCGCCAACTGGCAGCAACGGGTTGCTCGATCTTGTACATTTCCCACAAACTGCAGGAAGTGAGAGACCTGTGTGAGGCAGCGACGATACTGCGTGGTGGCAAGGTGGTTGCCCAATGCGACCCACGCGAGCTTTCTCCCCGTGCCATGGCTGAGCTGATGATCGGCAGTAATCTCAAGCAGGTCCAGAAAAATACCGGTTCAGGCTTTGGCGATGTCAGGTTTGAAGTTGCCGGATTGACATTGCAGGGAGACGGCAATTTCGCAGTCGCCCTGAACGATATCAGCTTCGCTGTGCGAGCTGGTGAAATTTTCGGCATAGCGGGTGTTGCAGGAAACGGTCAAAGTGAGCTGTCGCTGGCCTTGAGCGGTGAGCGGGTTGCAGACAATGCATCCAGCATCATGATTGATGCAGTGCCGGTTGGGTTGACCGGGGTCATGGGCAGACGCGCTGCTGGTATGTGCATTGTGCCAGAGGAACGCAATGGCCACGCCGCAGTGCCGGAATTTTCGCTTGCCGACAATGCTGTTTTAACCGCGCGCGACCGGATGAAACTCATGAACGGTGTGGTTATTGACAGCCGGGCGAGCACTGCTTTTGCCGAGCGCATCATTTCCACATTTGCAGTAAAGGCATCAGGGCCTGAAGCACTGGCAAGCTCGCTCTCGGGAGGCAATCTGCAAAAATTTATCGCCGGTAGGGAGATCATGCAGGAACCGGTTGTGCTCGTTATCTCACAGCCAACATGGGGGGTTGATGCCGGCGCTGCCGCCGCCATCCATCAAGCTCTTGTTGATCTGGCGGCAAAGCAAGCTTGCGTGCTCGTCATTTCGCAGGATCTGGATGAGTTGCTTTCAATATGCGACCGCCTGGCGGTCATGAATGAAGGGCGGCTATCTCCAGCGCTCGATGTCGGTGAAGCGAGTATTGACCAGATCGGTCTTCTGATGGGTGGTGTGCACGGACAGGAAAAACCTCATGCGCATTGAATTGGAACCCCGAAAGGCATCCAGCCGTCTGATGGTTTTTGCAGCACCCGTCATGGCTGTGCTTGCAACCATGGTGACGGGGGCTGCGATCTTTTCAGCGCTTGGTTTCAATGGGCTGGAAGCGGTTCAGCAGATTTTTCTGGCTCCACTGACCAGTGCATATAGATGGCAGGATCTGGGGGTAAAGTCAGCACCTCTCATTTTGATTGCACTCGGCCTTGCCGTTGGCTTTCGCGCGAATGTCTGGAACATCGGAGCGGAAGGCCAATATGTTATGGGTGCATTGGCTGGAACCGGTGTGGCATTGGCGACATGGGGGATGCAAGGATGGTGGATTTTACCACTGATGTGTCTTGCAGGAGTTGCAGGCGGGGTTGCATACGCCGCCATTCCCGCCCTGCTCAAGACGCGATTTTCCGTCAATGAAATTCTCTCCAGCCTCATGCTGAGTTATGTGGCGGTGCAGGTGCTTTACTATCTGATGCGCGGACCATGGAAAGATCCGCAAGGGTTCAACTTTCCCCAGACACGCATGTTTACTGACGATCAGATATTGCCGACGGTCCTGTCAGGCACAGTTGTTCACCTTGGCATACCTCTTGCCTTTCTGATGGCGCTGGCCATGTGGTTCATCATGTCAAAATCACTGTTTGGCTTTCAGATCAGGGTTGTTGGCACAGCGCCCGCCGCAGCGCGTTATGGCGGCTTCAGTTCAAACGGTACGATCTTGGCAGCACTGCTGGTCAGTGGAGGGTTTGCAGGCTTTGCAGGAATTCTCGAGGCGGCGGGTCCATACGGTCAAATGACTCCACAGTTTCCCGTGGGCTATGGATTCACGGCCATCATCGTGGCGTTTCTGGGCCGTTTGCATCCCATCGGCATTGTGTTTGCCGGGCTGGTGCTGGCGGTCTCGTATGTTGGCGGGGAGCTGGCACAATCAGGCATAGGGTTGCCCAAGGCAGCAACCGGTGTTTTCCAGGCGATGATGTTGTTCTTCCTTCTCGCAGGCGATGTTCTGGTGAAGTACCGGGTACGCATTCGCAGCAGCTTCACGACAGGTGACCAATGAGTGAATTTGCCATACTCATCCCCATCATGATGACCATCGTAGGGGCGGCAACTCCGATCCTGCTGGCAGCCCTGGGTGAGCTTGTTGTCGAAAAATCAGGTGTACTCAATCTGGGTGTCGAAGGCATGATGCTGATCGGGGCGGTCACAGGTTTTGCCGTTACGACAATGACCGGCTCACCGGTAACTGGAACGATTGCAGCGATGATTGCGGCTGCGGGAGCGGCTGGCTTATTCGGCTTTTTGACGTTGACCCTGAGCTCAAACCAGGTGGCAACAGGGCTTGCCTTGACGATTTTTGGCATAGGATTATCAGCCCTGGCGGGTGGAAGTTATGTTGGGCAAACGGTTGACGTGTTCGGTTCGATCTTTCCAGAGGGTCTGGCAACACATCCAGTGTGGCGGGTCGTATTCGGTTACAGCCCTCTGGTTTATGTCTCAATTGCGCTGGTGTTTGCAGTCAACTGGTTTTTGCAGCGGACAAGAGCCGGGTTGATCCTTCGCGCAGTAGGTGAGGCGGATATGTCGGCACATTCGATAGGATATTCCGTCATTGGTGTACGCTATGCCGCTGTGCTTTTTGGCGGCGCAATGGCTGGAATTGCAGGATGTTTCTATTCGCTTGTGCTGACGCCGATGTGGGCAGAACAGCTGACCGCTGGGCGCGGCTGGATCGCTTTGGCACTTGTTGTTTTCGCGAGCTGGCGTCCGGTTCGGCTATTGTTGGGAGCATATCTTTTTGGACTGGTCATGACCCTGGAGCTACACGCAAAAGCGGCTGGATTTTCCGTTTTTGCACCTGAGGTGCTTGCCGCAATGCCGTATCTGGCAACGATATTTGTGCTGGTTTGGATATCTTCCCGAAAGGCTGGGAAATCAACTGCACCTGCGTGCCTTGGCAAGCCATTTCGCTCGTAGCACCTCGAGAGCAAGGCTCTACAGCTTCGGCTTGCGTGGTTTACCCTTGTCTTTGCCCTTATCCTTGTGAGGTCCTTTACCCATCTTCTTGCGCTTTGCGCCAGGTGCTGCGGCGGCATCGAATTTCTTTTTCTTGCGCCGATGTTTGGCCGCTTTGCCTTGATCGGTCCCAGGTACCCAACGCCCTTGTAACTCAGTGCCGTCGACTTCAACGTCAACTTCCTTGTCCTGACGTACGGGTCTGGCTCGAGGCGCTTCGCGTTTCTGATAGCTGGTTTTGCGATTAGGTGCATCCTGTCTTTGCACTTCAGCCGACAGGTCAGGCGCCCCGTTTAGCCGCTTCAGAACAGCACCTGCTTCCAGTGTCATGTCCTTGCCAACGGCCTTGAGAAACTTGTCAACGCTGCCTTCTGCAATCTCGACATAGCTGAGATCGTTATGGATGCGTATGGCCCCGATTTCAGCACTGGCAATATTGCCGACCCGACACAACATGGGCAACACCCATCTTGGTTCGGCATTCTTTGAACGGCCAATCGAAATCGAAAACCAGACGCCAGGTCCAAACGGTGCGCGCTCTTTCTGATGGCGTTCGCGCTTTGATGGTTCATAAGCAGAGGCGTTGGATAAGTCTTCTGGAGCGGATGACCGTGCCGTGTGGAGGCGTAAATAGGCAGCTGCGATTTGTTCAGCGCTGAAGCGATCAACGAGCTTGTCCACAAAATCACGCTCTTCACTGGTGATCGGCTCTTCCCAGACAGGATTGGTCAGAAGGCGCTGCTCGTCTTTTTCCAGAACATCATTTGCAGATGGTGGTTCCGCCCATTCAGCCTGCACTTTTGCCCCTTGCAGAAGTCGTTCCGCCTTGCGTCTGGCCTTTCCCGGCACGATCAGGGCACTAACACCTTTTCGCCCGGCCCGGCCTGTTCGGCCTGAACGATGCAGCAAGGTTTCCGAGTTGGACGGCAGGTCGGCATGAATGACCAGTTCCAGGTTTGGCAAGTCGATACCGCGCGCAGCAACATCGGTTGCCACGCAAACACGCGCACGCCCGTCCCGCATGGCTTGCAGCGCATGGGTGCGCTCGTTCTGGGTAAGCTCACCTGATAGCGCAACGACTGAGAACCCCCGGTTTGACAGTCTTGTGGTAAGCCTGTTCACCGCCACGCGGGTATTGCAGAAGACCAGTGAATTTTGAGCTTCGTAAAACCGCAGCACATTGATGACTGCGTTTTCGATATCGTGCGGATTGACGTTCAGGGCACGATACTCGATGTCTGCATGCTGGCTTTGTTCAGCAATCGTGGTGATGCGTATCGCATCCCTTTGATATTTCTTGGCAAGCGTTGCAATGGCGCGCGGCACAGTGGCAGAAAACATCAAGGTTCTGCGATCGCGAGGAGCTTCGCCCAGAATGAACTCGAGGTCTTCCCTGAAGCCCAGATCCAGCATTTCATCTGCCTCATCCAGTACGATCGCGCGCAATTCAGAGATGTCCAGTGAGCCACGCTTTATGTGATCACAAAGCCTGCCAGGTGTTGCGACAACAATGTGCGCACCGCGCTCCAGAAAACGCCGTTCACTGCGCATGTCCATGCCCCCAACACACGAAGCTACAACAACTCCAGCCTTTTCAAATAACCAGGCCAGTTCGCGCTTGACCTGCATTGCAAGCTCACGCGTTGGCGCAATGATAAGCGCCAGCGGTACACCAGCTGGTCCGAAGCGGTCTTCCTCGCCAAGCAGGGTAGGGGCAATAGCCAGACCAAATCCAACTGTTTTGCCAGAGCCTGTTTGTGCCGAAACCAGCAAATCAGCATCGCCGAGTTCTGGCTTAGATACTTCAATCTGCACAGGCGTCAATTCGGTGTATCCACGCTGTTCCAGCGCGTCGGCAATTGTCTTGATCATTATATTCACTTGTCGTGTTGATTTGGGGACGCTGTTTGCCATCTTGCACGAGGGCAAACTGAAATACCGCCATTCGCACCCAAACTTCACGCGCAGCGACATCGACTAGCCAATACCCCTGATTGCCTGCACTGTACAGGACTTGTGATGTCTGGCAGGCGAGTTCGGGATGGACAAATGGCAGCACGTGGCGACGAAACACCAGAATTTACATTTCCTCGGCAGAACTAAAGTGCATTATCTTGTTTAATTATGCGTTTTGTGTTTTAAATTACGTATATTATTTATGGACCCTTGGCATTCTGGCTGGCGCGTAGTGGCGTCAGGGTATTCACCTCAAGCAGGTTCGCTTAACTGGAGACACTTAAGATGGGACAACATGTGAAACTTGCCATGGTATCTGCAGCTCTTCTGCTGGTCACGGCTGTGTCGGGAGCTGCTGCAGATAAATCAATCATTGTTCAGTCTACAACCTCCACACAAAACTCAGGGCTATTTGAGCATATTCTGCCGAAGTTTGAAGAACAGACCGGCATAAAGGTCAATGTCGTGGCGGTTGGTACGGGCCAAGCCATCAAGAACGCTCAAAACTGTGATGGTGATGTGCTGTTTGTCCATGCAAAAGCAGCCGAGGAAAAGTTTGTCTCCGAAGGCTATGGCATCAAGCGTCATGACGTGATGTACAACGATTTCATTGTGGTAGGACCACCTGCAGATACAGCCGGGATTACAGGCAGCAAGGATGCGGTTTCTTCGTTCGCAAAGATCGCCGGGACCAGTGCTGTTTTCGCCTCACGCGGAGATGATTCAGGTACTCACAAAAAGGAGTTGAGCTTGTGGAAGGCGGCTAGTGTGGATGTGAAGGCAGCGTCGGGCACCTGGTATCGGGAAACAGGCTCAGGCATGGGCGCCACACTCAACGTAGCGATAGGCATGTCGGCCTACGTGTTGACTGACCGCGCGACCTGGATATCGTTTGGCAACAAGTCTGATTTCCAGATCATCGTTGAAGGTGACAAGGTGTTGTTCAACCAGTATGGCATCATGCAGGTTAATCCTGACAAATGCCCGAATGTGAAGGGTGACGAGGCGAAGTCATTTGTCGACTGGATTATCGGCGAACAAGGTCAGGCAGAGATCGGATCATACAAGATTGACGGCCAGCAATTGTTCTTTCCAAACGCTTCGGCTGGTCATTGATCCTGTGAATATTATTGCTGCTTGAAAAGGCTGGCTGGGGAACCTGGATTCGAACCAGGACTAACGGAGTCAGAGTCCGTGGGTCTACCGTTAACCTATTCCCCAATGCTTCGACTGAAAAGTCATTGTGGGCAGTGCCATAGCCAATTCCCGTCACAGGTGTCAAGTGGCCGGGCGATAGCTTGCCTTGCATGTGAATTGATTAATGCATTGCAACGTCACGCCCTGTTTGGACCATTTATCAGCTGCCTGCCTTAACCGCGCAGCTTCTGGAGCAGACCGCTGAGCCCGGAATCAACCTTTTTCGATTCTTGAGCGGCGGTAGCAGCATTTTCACTTAAAGCCTGAAGAGTAGTTGGCGCGGGAGCTATAGCTGCTGTATTTGATGAACCACCGATATTCATTGCAGATACATCAAGCGGCTTTTTCAAGAGCGACGAACTGGCACCGACGCTTGATGCGGCTGGCTGAGGTATAGGTTGCGCAACAGCCTGGGGAGCTGACACCTGGACCGGTGCATGAACTGGTGCCTGCATCTGTGCCTGAACTGGGGCAGGGGCAGGCGCCGTGACAGGTGCTGGTTCCAAAGCCTCTGGGGCTGCTGGTGCTGCTTCAGACATTTTTGAATTTAAGATGACCGCTGGTTCAAGCGCGATATCTTTTGCACCTGGTGCGGTGTCTGCATATTCAACGGAATATGACTGCATACGCCAGCGTGCAACAATCGCATCCAGGAACCCTTCGTCCGGAACGTCGATGCTCCAGTTACGGGTAAACGAAGCAGTGGAGCTCTTTGGCAAGGCGTGACTTGGCAAAAGGTCAAACTTGATCCGGGTTGGCAAGGACACACCTTCACCGAATGTTACGGCTTCACCGGTACCCATTGTTGGCATGAATTCCAGCAAAGATGCTGCCGCATCAGAAATGCCAGCCTTCAGAATCTCCTGGTCGCGCTCATTTGTCAGGCGCATGGAAAATACGGTGTTGCATTGTGACAGGATGGTTGAATCAAGCTCGGCCGGGCGCTGTGTGATAATCGCAAGTGATACGCCGTATTTACGGCCTTCCTTGGCAATGCGTGAAATGGCGCGTTTTGTTGGTTCAAAGCCGGAGCTCTTGTCAGCAGGCACATATCTGTGGGCTTCTTCACAGACGAACGTGATCGGCACACGACCCTGGCTCCACAAGCCAAAGTCAAATGCCATACGCGCCAATACAGACACGCAAACGTTGATGACTTCCGATGGCAGGCCGCCGAGTTCCAGAACCGTGATTGGCTTGTCGTTCACTGGTATGCGGAAAATGCGTCCAACCACTTCAGCCATGTTGTCCGATATGGTCATTTGGCCAAACATGAAGCCATAGCGTGGATCACGGGTGATGGTTTCAAGTCGCGCTTTTATTCGCTTGAACGGGGCAAGTTCACCTTTGAGATCGAGTTTACCAAGGTGCTCATCTATCAAGGACATCAGGTCTGATGAGCGATAGGGCACTGGTGTATCCACGCCCAAATTGACTATGTCTGCGACACCGTTATTGCGCAGCGTTGGGGACTTGTCACGTCTGGTCGCCGTTGCATAGCGCATTTTCGCAAGTGGGATAAGCTCGCGCAGGATTTCGATGTCTTGTTCGCGGTTTGGTTGATTGCCGATAATGATCTCGACAAATTCCTCGAAGTTCAACATCCAGAACGGCAAGGTCATGTTCTGGGGCTGAATGACTTCAGCATATTCCTTGAAGGACGCGGCATACTCACGGTGTACGTCAAGCAGCAGGATATGCGCCTTGGGATTCTTTTCCAGAATGCGTCGCAGGATGAGTGCCACAGAGCAGGATTTACCTGTGCCGGTTGTTCCCAGAACAGCAAAGTGCTTGCCCAACAATTCATCAATCTTGACCATGGCTGGAATGGAGGGGTCTTGCTGAATGTGGCCAATACGGATGGAGGTGTCTTCATCACACGCATAAGCCATGGCAAGTTCTTTTTGCGATGCACGCGAAACAATATTGCCAAGGCCTGGATAGGAAGAAACCCCGCGTCTGAAGTTTTTCGGATTGCCTTCGTCGTCTTTCGGCAGTTCACCGATGAACTCCACTTCGACAATGCGCATTTCGGTTGCTTCATTGTCGTGTGACGGTGTTGGCGAGCTCAAGGCTGAAACCAGCGCCAATGTTACGGTGGCATCGGTATCAACCTTCAAGAGTGTTCCGATTTCAGGTGAACCTTCAGATGTAGACGAGAACGGATCTTCCGCATCCAACAGGATGATCGCATGTGCTCCCGTTACAGCCACAATTCGCCCGATACGTTCACTCGTCGTCTTGACGTGACCACTGGGACTGTAGGTTGGATTATTGTGCGTATTCATGGTCTGGCCTTTTAGTGTGCCGTAACAGTTGGCGAAGATGTTGTGTCGATCTGAGATGGATTTAGAGCCTCGGATGTTGCTTCCGCATCATCCTGGTCAAGGCCTGACTTGTGCGCCTTTAGAACAAATCGTGCGCAGGTTCCCTTGCCTTTTTGACTTTCGAGAGAGAATTTGCCGTTATGGGATTTGATCAGTGCGACAGAAATCGGCAAGCCAAGGCCTGTGCCCTCCTGGTCTCCACCGTGACCATTTCGCACCTGCCCAAACGGTTGTGTGGCCATATGCAGTTCTTCCTGGTTCATACCGCGACCAGTGTCGGTGACCGAGACGCTGACATATCTATTGTCAACAAGCTCTGCCTCCAGGATCACTTTTCCATTTTCACCGGTAAATTTGACAGCGTTGCTCAGCAGGTTGAGTACAACCTGCTTGATGCGTAGCGGATCAGCGTCAACCATCGGCAAATCTTCCGGGATAACGCATTCCACAGAAATGCCCTTGGCTCCCGCTCGGGTTTCGATGAAGTGAATGCAACTGCCAAGCAGCGGAGCAATATTGATAACCTGTTTGTCGACAACCAGCTTGCCTGCCTGCACCTTGGACACATCCAGAATATCGTTGATCAACTGCAACAGGTGTTGAGACGCTTCATGAATATAGCCGGCATATTGCTGAACCTGCTGTGGTGCGATCTTTTCCTGCGTCTGCAACATGTCGGAAAAACCGATGATGGCGTTCAAGGGTGTGCGCAATTCATGGCTCATTGATGCGATGAATTCTGATTTTGCTTTTGACGCAAGTTCAGCCTCAACGCGGGCCGTATTGACCGCAAGCGTTGATTTTTCCTGTTGTTGCGCAAGACGTATCTGATCGGAAAACATTCCAATCAGAGAATTCTCACGAAACCAGCTTTTGCTGAAACTCTTCATTCTGCATGTCCCTCAAGTGAGCAAACATACCAATCAAGCGCTAATCAGGTGTTAATACCGATCGGTTTGATAACTATTGCTGCTATCAGGTTGCTTTACGTGCGTTGGAAAACTGCTACACTGTTGTCAACGAAACGTATTGAGGCAGGCTTGCTTTTGATTTGCCCCCTGTTTTTCGCAGATTTTGCGAAATGTGGGCGAGGGCGACAGGCAGTCTGATGGGTGGTAATTTGGGCGCTCAAGGCAAGGCCGGCGCGAAACCGGCCAAGTCGCGTCGACGTCACGGGTGGCATTTGCGCCGCCCACCACGTCCGAGCGATGAAAAGCCGGATGCTGACGTGGCAATTAAGGAACGCGCAGAGCCAACCTCAGCGCGCTCTTCCAGCCCGCGTTCTACACGCATTCCCGGTGAAACAATTTATGGCGCGCTGGACCTTGGCACCAACAATTGCCGTTTGTTGCTTGCACGGCCCGCACGCACCGGGTTTGAGGTTGTTGATGCCTTTTCCCGCATCGTACGGCTGGGGGAAGGTGTTTCCGCAACAGGGCAGTTGTCCGAAGGGGCAATCGACCGAACAATAAAAGCCTTGCGGGTATGTTCCAACAAGCTGAAGTGGTGGGAAGTCACGCGGTTTCGCCTGATCGCAACTGAGGCTTGTCGCATGGCAGTCAATGGTGAAAAGTTCATAGAACTGGCAAAATCAGAAATTGGTCTTGATCTTGAAATCATTGATCGTGAAACCGAAGCCAGCCTGGCAGCTGCTGGTGCATCACCACTCATTAGTAGTAATGCAAAGTCGGTAGTGGTTTTTGATATTGGAGGCGGCTCAACAGAAATCCTGTGGCTGAATGTCAACAATGGCCGCTACGATATAAAGGACTGGACATCAATCCCGGCCGGTGTCGTAACGGTTGCAGAACGCTTTGGCGGCCGACATGTCTCAGAATCTGATTTTTCAGCCATGCGAGAGCATGTGTCAGAGCTGGCGAAACCCTTTTTTGAACGCCTGCAAAATGGATCTGGCGTGCCTGCTGTTCCAGATCATCTGCTGGGAACGTCAGGCACTGTCACAACTGTTTGTGGTATTCACCAGAACCTGCGTCGTTATGATCGCGCGCGCGTTGACGGGGCATGGATGGAGGGCCGCGAGATTGAAGCGGTCACAAAAGACCTTTTGTCCATGACCTATGAACAGCGCTCCCAGTCACCGTGTATAGGGCCTGAGCGGGCGGACCTGGTACTCGCCGGTTGTGCAATATTGGAAGAGATCCGCAAACTTTGGCCAGCCGAGCGTATTCGTGTTGCCGATCGTGGTCTTCGCGAAGGCATTCTCACATCACTTATGAACGAGGACGGAAACTATGCCCGGTCCACGTAGACCCACAGGAAAAAAGCCTCGCTCGGGTGCTTCGTCAGGGCGCAATGCAGGTGGTGTCAATCAACGAGTGAAAACGGCGCGCGGACGCAGGCTGTCGTCAACCCGCTGGCTTGAGCGCCAGTTGAATGACCCTTATGTCACTCGTGCCAAGGAAGAGGGTTTCCGCTCCCGCTCGGCCTACAAGCTTGCAGAGATTGATGATGAGTTTCAGTTTCTGAAACCCGGTGGGCGCATTGTCGACCTAGGGGCAGCACCTGGTGGTTGGTCGCAGATTGCCGCGCGCCGCACCAATGCTGAATCTGGTGAAGGCAAGGTTGTTGCCATAGACATGCACGGTGTTGAACCCATCGCAGGTGTTACCATTTTCAAACGGGATTTCCTGGAAGAAGGTGCCGCCGAAGATCTGATCATCGCTCTGGGTGGTGACAAGGCTGACGCGGTTGTGTCTGATATGGCAGCACATGCCAGTGGCCATCGCCAGACCGACCACTTCAAGATCATGGCGCTGGCAGATGCTGGCCTTGTGTTTGCGCGCCAGGTGTTGAAGTCCGGGGGTATTTATGTCTGCAAGGTGCTTCGCGGCGGGGCAGAAGGCGACCTGCTGGCTGAAATGAAGCGTGAGTTTAAGGCTGTGAAACACTTCAAACCTGCATCCAGCAGAGAGGATTCTGCCGAGTTATTCCTGGTGGCTATGGGGTATCGGGGCAAGGCGCACAACGATGATAATGGCTGAATCGCTTATTGTGCCCACATTCGTCAGGCTATCAGGCCCAGCTGAAACACGACAGCAAACGCGGCAAACATCAGGGCAATGAATGAGGCCTTCTGGGCAAAGTACAGATAGGCTTGCCTGAGCGCCGTACTGACGAGTTGTTGTGCTACTTCAGCGCGTGGTCTGTCACCTTGGGATAAAATGAGCCAGGTCTCTGTTTTCTTGTAGGGCTGCCTGTGCACCCACCAGGCGCGGGACAACAGAAAGAGGCATATCGCCAATGTCAGTAGGCAACCGGTCTTTGCTGCTAAAACCGGTTCAAAGCTGAGGCCCAGCACGAAACAAAGAACACCGAGACCAGCGAACCCGCAGGCGCGCCCGACGGAAACAAAAGCTGCTGTTTCGACCGGATTGGCTATTGCACGTATCCCAAGTTTAAATGCGCATAAAGCGCACGAATTAACGCCAAATAGTACATCATAAGGCTCAGATACGCGCAAGCGGGATATCAGCAAGCCCGCTTTCTTCACCAGTGCGTCCATCATTCTATCGCGTATTGCACTGAGGAAGGTTACGCCCTACCCAAAATGCCACACCGCCTTGTGGGAAACTCCTGCTTGCTACCTGCTTCATGCTGGTGTTACAGACAGTCGTCAATCTGGTTGTGAGTCCGGCATATCGTGATGTTCTTCTGACTCATGGCACTTCTGGTGTGAAAGGATTGGCTATGGCCGCCAAACTGCGTTCCGACTCTATCCCCGAATATCTTACATTTGATGATGTGCTGCTGAAGCCTGCCGCTTCCGCTGTGCTGCCGGCTGATGTTCAGACCCGCACTA
Organism: Anderseniella sp.; assembly: GCA_049679775.1. GTDB lineage: Bacteria > Pseudomonadota > Alphaproteobacteria > Rhizobiales > Aestuariivirgaceae > Anderseniella. Next base: position 2,342 of record JBAUGO010000299.1, on the reverse strand, counting down.
AACTTACCCGCGATATCGAGCTGTCTCTGCCTATAATGTCGGCTGCCATGGACACGGTCACCGAAGGCCGTCTCGCCATAGCCATGGCGCAGGCGGGCGGGCTTGGTGTGATCCATCGCAATATGGACCCGGAAATGCAGGCCAATGAGGTGCGACAGGTCAAGAAATTTGAATCCGGCATGGTGATAAATCCGGTCACCATCTCACCTGACAGGACCTTGGGTGAGCTGCTTGAAATCAAGCAGCGCCTGAAAGTCTCAGGCTTTCCGGTTGTGGATGACAGCGGCAAGCTTGTTGGCATTGTCACCAATCGTGACGTGCGCTTTGAAGACGATCTTAATCGCAAGATCGGTGATTTGATGACGCGTGAACTTGTGACCGTCAGGGAAGGCGAGGGCAAGGACACAGCTCGCAAGCTTTTACATAAACACCGCATTGAAAAACTGATCGTCGTGGATGACAATTTCCACTGCACCGGCCTTATCACCGTTACTGACATGGAAAAAGCAGCACTGCATCCCAACGCCGTTAAGGATGAGCAGGGCCGTCTTCGCGTTGCAGCCGCCACTGGCACTGGCGAGGGCAACTATGCCCGTGCTGAAATGCTGATTGATGCCGAGGTTGATCTTGTAGTGGTGGACACAGCGCATGGTCATTCTCAGTTCGTGCTTGATCAGGTCAGGCGCATCAAGAAATTGTCAAACAAGGTGCAGGTTATTGCGGGCAATGTCGCGACCGCAGAAGCAACACGCGCCTTGATTGATGCAGGTGCAGATGCCGTCAAGGTTGGTATCGGACCAGGCTCAATTTGCACAACACGCATTGTGGCAGGTGTTGGTGTGCCTCAATTGACAGCCATCATGGACTGTGCAGAAGGTGCCAAGGGCACGGGTGTGCCCGTCATTGCTGATGGTGGCATTAAGTATTCCGGCGACCTTGCCAAGGCGTTGGCGGCTGGCGCCAATGTCGCGATGATCGGCAACCTCCTTGCAGGTACCGATGAAAGCCCCGGTGAGGTCTATCTCTATCAGGGCAGGTCATATAAATCCTATCGTGGCATGGGGTCTGTTGGTGCCATGGCGCGGGGCTCTGCAGACCGCTATTTCCAGGCGGAAGTGCGCGATCAGCTGAAATTGGTGCCTGAAGGCATTGAAGGCCAGGTTCCCTACAAGGGGCCAGTGTCTGCGGTGCTGCACCAATTGGCAGGCGGCTTGCGTGCTGCCATGGGGTACACAGGGTCTGCAACAATTGAAGACCTGCAAAACCGCGCTGAATTCCTGCGCATCTCAGGTGCTGGCCTTCGTGAAAGCCATGTGCACGATGTGCAGATTACACGGGAATCTCCCAATTATCAGCAAGGTTGAAGCAAGTGAGTGAAATTCAATTATTCCTGTTGCCGGTGTTCCTGCAGGTCGCATTGACCGTTTTTGTATTACTGGTGATGGGTGCACGCAGGCGCGTTGCATTCAAGGCAGGTACAGTGGGCAAGGATGCAATGCTCAATGACCGCTCATGGCCGGCCGATGTGCTGAAGGCATCGAATAACTATAAGAACCAGTTTGAACTACCTGTTTTATTTTATGCCGCTTGCGCATTCATCATTGCGTTGTATGCCATAAGCCCTCTACAGATTGTTTTTGCATGGGTTTTCGTGTTGGCACGTTATACCCATACATCAACCCATCTATGGGCAAACCGGCTTTCAGTCCGGTTCCTGTCGTTTTTCACCAGCGTTGTTGCCGTGACCTGTATGTGGGTCACGCTGGCAGTGCGCATATTCTAGGCCCATTTTCATGCTCCTTTCCGGCAGGCTTGCAGCTGCAGTAGAAATTATTGCTGATGTCACTGACAATCACCGCCCGGTCAACGCTGCCTTGTCAGACTGGGGCAAGGCGCATCGTTTTGCCGGTTCAGGCGACCGGGCCGCTATTGGCAATATTGTTTATGACACCATGCGACAGCGTAGTTTGCTCGTGGAAATCATGGGCGATGACAGCCCGCGTGCGCTGGTTTTAAGCTGTGCAAACCGTGTGATGGGCATTGAGATTGAACAGCTGGCAGAGCTTTGCGCCGAAAAGCATTGGCCAGGCGAGTTGACGCAGGAAGAGCGCGACGCACTTGCCAATACGGACCGGATTGCGGCTGCCAGCGCTAGCGCCAGAGCCAATATTCCCGACTGGTTGATGCCGTCATTCGAGCTGGCTTTCGGTGACATGGCTATTGCACAAGGTGAAGCGCTGGCCCAACGCGCACCGGTGGACATCCGTGCCAACCTGATCAAGACAACGCCTGAAAAACTGTTGCGACAGCTGGAAAAACTGAACGCCCAAACAGGACCTTTC
>JBAUGO010000298.1:0-2074 GCA_049679775.1 Anderseniella sp. | reverse complement strand
GATGGAGGGTATGTAGCAACATTTTACACCCCTCCTGCGTCAGCTTGACCCGCTCAGGGTGTGACAAGTAGGCACCCAGCCGTGCTTTGTCGAAGTCGGCGACGGCGAGGGTTGAGGGGATGGCGCTGCTTTCTCGCTCGCCTCGCTTCTCTCAGTTTAGCACGGCAGCCCACTTACGGGTACCCTTTGGGTGCCATTCGCTGAGCTCTCGCCGTTGCACACCATCTTGGCTCAGGCTCAAGTCTCAGGGATGGCGCCGGCTCACTTTTCAGCGATCATTTGTACTTGCTTTTGTTGTTTTTTTACCCACAATGGCTCACTTTTCAATGATCAATTGGATCACTTTTCATTTGACAAACTCATCCTTGGAATCAATTAAGAGCATTACCGACTCAATATGGATTCCAAGGATCTGCTTGAGTCAAGGACCACCGGTAAAACCGGTGGCTTGAATTATTGCACCTAAAAGGTGCGCTGTTACTTATCGAGGTTAATGGGCCACCACCATCAATCATTGTCACATCGGCTGATGCTGCATCAGCTATACATTTTCACGATGTTTGTGTGAGAAAGACAAGACAATTTTGATTCGACATCAATCCTGGTAGCCTAAATTTCGGCGCACTTCCTAGTGCTCTATTAATGCTAAATTTTCGGATTCCCTAAAAGCGAATATGACCGGAAAAATAAGGCTTGATGATGCGCTACTGTTTATTTTTCTGTTACTCTTATTCTCAATACTCTGGTGGAACCGTTACTTATTCCACTGCCAGAGGCAGTGGTTTACTTTTAATAATCAAGAGTTCGTCTGCGCACAAGGAAGGAGTAAGAGTTGCAAAAGGGAAGGCAACAAAGCCTTGCCCCGCTTGCGGACGTTGTGAACAAATTCAAAGAAAGCAAGATAGAAGGGCAGTTTTTCTTGAGAGATGCCGCAATGGGGCCGCAACCAAGAGCGTAAGAGAGACCAAATGCCTTCAATCGTGTTGGTATGGACTTCATGGAAGTCGTCGCCATCTTCATCACGGGCATACTCCCCTTGGGAATGGTTGACCGTTTTGTGTGCGTACCCCCACTGGACAAGCCAGGAGTAGATGGTGTATTCATCGTTGTAGATGAGCATTTCTGGTTGCACATAGCGTTGAATGAGTGGTTGAATGGTTTGCTGTTGGACGTTGGGTAACATGTGAATGATTAACTCTCCAGAGCGTTGAATCATGCCAAAGATCGGCGGTTTTTCGATGCCAGTGTGCCACGGTCACGAGCATCTTTCAGACGATTTCTGCGTCCTTCCCGTCCCAGTTCCCGCACAATCGCCGGATGTCCTTTACGACCAGCCACCAGATAGACCTCATCAAATTCAACTTCTCCTGTGAGTCGCACTGGATTGCGCCGTCCATACGCCATCTGGCGCAGATCAGACGTCATCTATTGCACATCGTCTTTGTTCAACTCTAGCTCCTGGGCAATTTGCCGGTTCGACAGATTGAGTCCCATGAAGTAGAGACAGAGCAGCCACACTTTCAGCGGTTGATGGTGTCCTTCAAATGGTGTCTGACTCAGGTCATCAAAGTGCGTTTGGCACTTGCGACATTGATACCGTTGGCGGGCTCTTTGCTTGCTATGAAAGCCGCGTTTTTTGATCTTGTGCGACTCGCAGTGCGGACACGTCACTTGCGCTGGCCCGCGCAAGGCTCTCACCCGTTCATAACATTTGGCATCGTCTACGATTTCTTGTATCTTTAGCATGTTCAGTGGCTCTCCCTTTTTGTTTTCTTATAGGGTAGCCACTGAACGCTTTTTCGCCAATTCTTACTACTTCCGCAGATCCTTGGAATCCATTAAGAGCCTTTAAGTTTTCGCCGCCGTTTGCCTCTGCGCCACGTCGCCAGCGACAGGCGTTTATCAGGTATGTTTGGCCGGTGCAGACAAGCCGTTCAACTTCGGTGCCGATTGTGCTAGGCCCACCAGAACAAGAGCAGTGGGACAGGCTTGTAATCAGGAAGCGACCAGGCCCGATGTGCGCTGAGCAGTTGAATGTGATGGGAAGGTAGTCGGTTCGGCGGATACCGACAGT
>JBAUGO010000297.1:0-2666 GCA_049679775.1 Anderseniella sp. | reverse complement strand
CACTGACCTTGTTTGCATTTTCATCCGACAACTGGAAGCGTCCGAAACCGGAAGTCGACGGGATGATGAAATTGATAGAGCATTACACAGCCCATGAAACAGCCCCTTTCATAGCAGCTGGCATCCGACTTACCGTTATCGGCAGGCGAGACCGCTTACCCGCTTCAACTGTTGCAGCAATCGAGCAAGTGGAAAAGGCTACAGGTGCTGGGCGTTTGCTCAATGTTCGCATCGCCATCGATTATTCAGGCCGTGACAGCATCCTTGCTGCTGCCAGAAACGGTGCCAGGGATGAAGCAGGCTTTGCCAACTCCCTGGGCTACGGTTCAGGTTACCGCGATGTCGACCTGGTGATCCGCACATCCGGCGAGCAACGTCTGTCCGGGTTCATGCTATGGGAATGCGCCTATGCAGAGCTTTGCTTCGAACCAAAGCTATGGCCCGATTTTACCGGTGATGATCTGGCCAAAGCGGTAAGGGATTTTCATGGTCGTAATCGACGCTTTGGCGGCTTGAACCAGATGACACCGGCTCAAGCAGACGCATCACAATTACTCACAATCTGACCAGCAAGTTCTCGCGATCATACAGACATGGTTCACACACCATCGCTTTCACCGGTTCACCAACCACCTCGACTTGCAATATGGTCCCAACCTGAGACAGTTCCGGCGCGACAAAACCCATGGCGATGTTCTTTCCAACCCTGTGTCCCCATGAAGCGGAGGTCACCGTACCCACGACCATGCCGTCATGCAGGATGCTGTCACCTGCATGAGCCGGAGCATGTTCAGCATCCAGTAAAAGCGAAACAAATCGCTTCCGAAGCCCGATTGCAAGCTGACTCTGCATTTGTGATTTTCCGATGTAATCATTGTTTTTATTCACAAAACGCTCAAGTCCCGATTCAATCGGATTAAACTCACTGACAAGGTCTGCCTTCCAGTGACGGTAGCCTTTTTCAATGCGCATCGATTCAGTTGCCAGCAATCCAAAGCGTGTTAATCCAAACTGTTCACCAACCATTATCAACTCATCATGACACTCTTGCAGAACATCAGTTGGCACATGAAGCTCCCAGGCAAGTTCGCCCGAAAAACTCACTGACATTGCAACGATTGTATGCCCCGCGAGCGTCACCTCACGTGCGCTCAACCATGGAAACCCATCTTTCGACCAGTCGGTTTCAGGTGCCACCTGTGCAAGCAGGGATCGGGATTTTGGTCCGGCAATGATCAATATGGAGTGCTCATTTGTCAGGCTCTGAATGCTGATTGATCCGTCCGTCGGCAATCGCTCCTGCAACCAATCCATATCATGTAGTTCCGCAGCCGCTGCTGAGCCATACCAGATACGATCATCTGGCAAGTTGGCCAGCGTTGCTTCACCTTTGACATTACCGTCCTGGTTCAGAAAATAACAAAGCCCGACCTTACCCGGCTTGCGTGGAACCCGCGAACACATGATTGACTCAAGCCAGTTGTGTGCACCCTCTCCGGTAATCTCATACCGCGTGAAGCCGGACACCTCCATTAACCCGACACGTTCCTTCACGGCCTTGACCTCATCAGCAACCACATCAAATGTTTCATTGAAATGGAATGAATGAGTTTCGTGGAAGTCTGGCATGGGTTTGAAATACATAGCCCGCTCCCATCCGTTTACCACACCAAACTCAGCGCCAGCACGTTTCAGTGCACCATAAATCGGCGTCGTGCGCGCAGGTCTGCCTGCCGGGCGAAACTCGTGCGGCATGTGGAACCGGAACTCGTTCTGATAATCTTCAACCGCCTTCTTGGCCGTATACTCAATATCAGCGTATTTTCCAAACCGCCGTGGATCGAGGCACCAGGTATCATAGCACGCCTCACCATGTACCATCTGCTGAGCCAGCAACCAGCCATGCCCGCCACCTTCCCCCAATCCAGCCCGAAGACCCGTTATGCACCAGGCATTGCGCTTACCTGGAATGTGCCCAACGAGTGGCAAACCGTCCGGCGTGTAGGTAATCGGCCCGTTGATGATGGTGTGGATGCCCGTCTCCATCAGGCATGGCAGGCGCTTGAAAACATTCTCCAGCACAGGCAGCACCCGGTCCGGATCATCCGGGCACAACGCATTTGTAAAACTAGGGTCTATGCCATCCAGCCCCCATGTCTTGCATTCCTGCTCATAAAAACCGACAAGCAAACCCTTCTTCTCGGCCCGTGAATAAAAATCATCCGTTGGGCAGCGGATCAGTGGGACGCGAAAATCCAGCGCCTCTATCTCGGCAATGGGCTCGGTCAGGAAATACTGATGCTCCATGCTGGCTACCGGATGCAACACACCCATCATCGCGCCAACCTCATTGCAGCGATATCCGCCTGCATTAACAATGTGTTCGCAAGTTATGACACCTTGCTCCGTTTTAACCAGCCATTCGCCGCTTGCCTTCAACTCAATGCCGATGACGGGAGTATTGCGATAAATCTCAGCACCTGCATTTCGTGCGCGTCTCGCCAGGGACTGGCACAATTGTGCCGGATCAATATCGCCATCAAGCGGATCCCACAGCGCACCCAACAAATTTTCAGTCGTGATCAGAGGGTGCCGCTTGCGACATTCCTCTGCATCAAGAAGATCAAAATCGACGCCCATTCCCTTAGCCACAGACTGGAAGTGCT
>JBAUGO010000296.1:0-7185 GCA_049679775.1 Anderseniella sp. | reverse complement strand
GTCGAATGGTGACCCCCAACTGTGGCGGGTAACGGGATAGGGCAGGTGTACAGCACCTGTTCGCATTTCAGCGTTGCGCCAGTCATCGGGCATTTCAGGGGGTCGGTCGCGCAATGTGGCTGATGTAATGATGATGCCATCGGCAGGCTGCAAGACAGCACTTGCAAATGGAACGGTCGGGTCAATCCAGTGAGAATGCAGACCGGTATCCACTTCCCTGTCCCAGGCCTGCTCAATGGAAAACCAGTCGCTGAACTCAGGCCGCGGCTCATCAACAAGCCTGCTCAGCATTTCGATAAAGCCACCAAGCATCAGCTCTGCCCGCCGGGTCAGTGAGCGCGCCAGAGCCTCAATGCGAGCACGCTCTGTACTGGCGAGCTCGGCGGCTTCATCATCCAGTCGCTTCATGAGCCGGCGTGCCAATGCCGACATAGGGCGCTTGAGATCAATCATGGCAGCGGCAAGCGTACCTGCGGCCGCCTTCAGACCATCGACAAACGGACGGCAATCAGTTTCAAGGTTGCCGACCTGCTGGTCATCAGCGCGTGCAATCACCTGCTGGCGCACCAATGCCAGAAAGGCTTCGGTTTCACCTTCAGGTTGGCCTGCCTGAATGCGCCGCATCCAGCCTGGCCCTGGCAGGCACAAGGCACCTGTGAGTACATCAGCCAGATGTCTTTCTGCATCATCATCATCTCCTGCCAGATCGCCCAGGCGATCCACCAGTCCGCGTCCGCGCCGGCGTTGCGTCTCAGGCCCTCTGATCCAGCGGCGCAACTCGGTGGTTTCCTGTCCGGTCAGGTGGCCGGAAAATGCACTGTCAGCGGCATCAAACAAATGATGCCCTTCGTCAAAGACAAGCCGCTTGAGGCCTCCTGCACGCTCCTGATCTTCATCGACCATGGCTTCACCAAGGGCGTGATCCACCGCAACCTGGTGCAACACCAGCGCATGATTGGCGATCACGAGATCAGCCTTTCTTCCGGCGCGTACTGCTTTTTCGATGAAGCATTTTCGGTAATGGGTACAGGCCGAATAGATGCATTCGCCGCGACGATCAGTCAGCCCCAACCCCATTGGCGTCATGGCGCGATCGCCCGTATTGGCATCGTAGAACAGCCCCATCAACCAGGCCGGAAAATCTCCTCCGACCATGTCGCCATCCTTGGAATATCTGACCCATCGCGCAATCAGACCCGCCATCAAGGCAGAGCGCGGATTTGAGGCGGTCATTTTCGCAAAGGCCTCCTGCATGTTCAAAAGGCAAACATAGTTCTCACGTCCCTTACGCACCACGATTCTGTGGCGGCGCTCGGCCGGGTCCGGCACAAGCCGCGCTGTTTCCTGCTCAAGCTGACGCTGCAGGTTTTTGGTATAGGTTGAAATCCATACAGCCTGCTTGTTGCGTGTGGCCCACAGATAAGACGGCGCAAGATATCCCAGTGTCTTGCCAAGGCCAGTGCCCGCTTCAGCCAATATGATGGAATTACTGGTTGGCGTTTCACGTGGAATGAAGGCACGGGTTGCTGCGCCTGCATATTCCACCTGTTGCGGTCTTGCCTCTGATGATCCGCCAAGCAAACTGGCAAGAAACGCCTGCGCTTCCGAAGGTGTCACCGGTTCGTGCGAACCCGGTGGACGCGGGCCATCATCCTCCCAGTCATCAAGCCTGTCCCAGACATTCAATCCGGTTGCAAATACAGATGCGGCATCGCGCTTTTTGGCCTTGTCGAGGCATTTCATTGCCAGGCTCGCCCAGGGCCATTTGCCCCTGCTGAGAAAGCTCGCAACCTGAAAGGTTTCGCGCTGATCCGGATACCTGTCAGCACTCAGCCGTTGTAATAGTGTCCCGGCGATTTGTCTGACCAATGTGGCATCATCTTTTGCATCACAGATGCCAAGGGCTGACATCAGCCCGCGTGGTGTTGGCACTGCCATGATGGCTGGCGCAGCAAAGGCAAACAATTCACACACATCCAGGTGTGCTTGTTCACGTGCGGTTCGCACCACTCCTTGTGGTACTCTTGCAACCAGGGAAAGCCTGCTGACCAGATAGCCCGCATGACAAACAAGATATGGACTTGCCCCCAGCAACTTGAGCGCATTGGCTGCATCCACCACCCGCTCATCACCTGTCACGGTGACAATCCGCGCTGCAATGCCATCCATCACCATTACGGATGGTAGCTGCAATGTCAGGTCAGCGGAAACAGGTACTGTATGATCGGATGGGTCGTTCATCAAAAATCGAATCGGCTCTTTATGTTCTGCTCGCAATCTGGCACAGGTTTCAATCAAACATCACCCTTTTCACGAAGATTGTCAGAAAACCATTATGACGAAGACACCTGTTGATCCTGCCTTGCGCACTTTGGCCCTAGAGAGCAAGGCATGGCCTTTCGAAGAAGCCAGAAAACTGCTCAAGCGGATCGAAGCCAAAAAGACCCGTCATGACTACATCCTTTTTGAAACCGGATATGGTCCTTCCGGCCTGCCACACATAGGCACTTTTGGTGAGGTCGCCCGCACCACAATGGTGCGCCGTGCCTTTGAACTGATGTCGGATATGCCAACAAGACTTTTATGCTTTTCCGATGACATGGACGGGATGCGCAAGGTTCCTGATAATGTTCCCAATCAGGATATGCTGCGAGAAAACCTGCACAGGCCGCTGACGTCAGTGCCTGACCCGTTTGGTGAGTTTGAAAGCTTCGGTCACCACAACAATGCCATGCTGCGCCGGTTCCTGGATACGTTCGGATTTGAATATGAGTTTGGCAGCTCGACCGAGTATTACAAATCCGGCAAGCTGGATGCCATTTTGCTACGTGCGTGTGAGCGATACCATAAAATAATGGACATCATGCTGCCAAGCCTTGGTGAAGAGCGCCAGGCAACCTATTCGTGCTTCCTGCCGATATCGCCTACAACAGGCCGCGTTCTTTACGTGCCGATGAAAGACGTGAACGGCAAGGACGGCACCATCACTTTTGAAGATGAAGATGGTACGGACGTTACGCTACTGGTCACGGGTGGCAATGTGAAATTGCAATGGAAACCCGACTTTGGTGCGCGCTGGGCAGCGCTTGGGGTGGACTTTGAAATGTTCGGCAAGGACCATGGTCCCAACGCCCAGCTCTATGACAAGATATGCGTTGCCATGGGTGGCCATGCACCGGAGCATTATGTCTACGAACTGTTCCTCGACCAGAACGGTGAAAAGATCTCCAAGTCGAAAGGTAATGGTCTGACCATCGATGAATGGCTGACCTATGCCCCCACCGAAAGCCTTTCATTGTTCATGTACAACAAACCGCGCACGGCCAAGCGGATGTATTTTGATGTTATCCCACGCGCGGTTGACGAATATTTCCAGTATCTGAATGCGTTTGAACGTCAGGACATGAAAGACCGGATAAACAACCCGGTCTGGCATATCCATGATGGCAACCCACCACAGGCAGACATGCCGGTTTCGTTTGCGCTGCTGCTCAACCTGGCAGCCGTTGCCAATGCAGAAACCAAAAGTGGTTTGTGGATGTTCATCCAGCGCTATTCACCTGACATAACACCTGAAACCCACCCGCATCTGGATCAGCTGGCAGGCTTTGCGCTGAAATATTTCGAGGACTTCGTCAAACCTGCCAAGCAATACCGGTTGGCAAGCGCCGAAGAAGCGGTTGCATTGCAGGATTTGGCAAATGTGTTGGCAGGTTTGCCAAAAGGCGCCACTCCAGAGGATATTCAAACAGCGATCTATGATGTGGGACGGCGTGAACCCTACACCAAGGAGAACAAGGACGGATCGACAGGTGTATCGCTTGCCTGGTTCAATACGCTTTATGAAATATTGCTTGGAGAAATGCAGGGTCCGCGATTTGGATCGTTCGTTGCACTTTACGGGATTGACGAAACCTGTACCTTGATCGAACGTGCCCTGAACGGAGAACTGATAAGCGACGCAGCATGACCAACACAGTTTCCAGAGGCTTTGATCTGTCCGAATATCAAGCTCGGATGATACGCGCGCAAGCTGAAATGACAGCGCGCGAGCTGGATGCCATTGTTATTACTGCGCCGCCCAACTGGCGATATTTTGCAGGCTTTATCACCCAGTTCTGGGAAAGCCCGACACGGCCATGGTTTCTGGTCCTGCCGCGCACTGGAGAACCTGTCGCGGTCATCCCCACCATCGGTGCACCAGGCATGGAAATGACCTGGGTAAATGATATCCGCACATGGTCGGCACCTCAGCCTGATGACGATGGCGTTTCACTGATGGCGCAGGTGTTGTCTGACCTGCCCCGCACATATGGACGCATAGGTTGGGAGATGGGGCGCGAGAGCATCATCCGCATGCCAATTGCAGACTTTGATCGTATCCGTTCCAGGTGCACCGGCATTGAGTTTGCCGATGCCTCTGCGCTTATCTGGAGCTTGCGGATGGTGAAATCAGAGGCTGAAATTGCAAAGATCGAACGCGCCTGCAGGATCGGATCTGATGCCTATGCTGCTCTTGTCTCACAAATACATTCAGGCATGGATGAACATGAGGTCGCCCGCCTGTTTCGAAGCGAACTCACCAGACAAGGAGCAGACAGCATACCTTTCATGGCGGTAACCAGTGGTCACAAGGGCTATGAGCAAATCATTGTGGGGCCAATTGAGCGTAAGCTGGGAAAAGGCGATGTGCTGTTCATTGATCTTGGGGCAACATTCGATGGTTATTTCTGTGATTTTGACCGCAACTTTGCCTGCGGTGAAATTGATGATGAAAGCTTGAAAGCACAAGACCTGGTCTGGCAGGCAACGCAGGCTGGCATTGCAGCGGCGCGCCCCGGTACTACGGTCGAAGAGCTGGCAATGACCATGGCCACGGTACTGGGTGATGATGGCGGCAATGTTGGGCGCCTGGGCCATGGACTTGGCCTGCAATTGACCGAGCCCCCATCAAACATGGCGTCAGATCATACCGTCCTGCAACCTGGCATGGTCATGACCATTGAGCCGGGCATGGACTATGGCCACGGCAAGATGATGGTGCATGAGGAAAACGTGGTCATCACCGAAGATGGTTGTCGCCTGTTGACCACGCGGGCACCACGACAGATGTGGAAGCTCAGCTAGTTGATCGCGCGATGCCTCGCTCTGTCCACCACATTATGAATATTGACACTACCCCCAGAATCGCGAAACCGGCCACCAGTGGCAATACTGTGCCATCATAGGCATGACCGATTGCCCAACCCAGCGGTAGCGAAATGAATGTCGATACCGAGCCCACAATTGCTGCCCCCAGTCCAGCCATGTGGCCAACAGGCTCCATTGCCAGGGCATTGAAATTTCCGAATAGAATTCCCATGCAAAAAAATGCGGCCAGCAGCCACAGCATGAATGCCGAAAGCGTGGGCAGACCATTTTCCGTTACGCAAAAAAGCAGAAACAGCACCGACATGATTGTCAGCGCAATGATTGCCCGCCATGTCATGTAGCGCATACCCAAACGCTCGACGACTTTCGAGTTGAATATGCTGGCTGCACCAATGGCCAGAGCGGCACAACCAAAGTAAACCACGAACCATTCTCCAGTATTGTAAGTGGACTGGAAAACCTGCTGGGCAGAACTCAAGTATCCCAGAAATGCGCCAAATATTACCCCGGCTGCCAGGGTGTATCCAGTCATCGCCCGATACCCCAGCGCCTCCCTGATCCCGCCCAACACATTCAGAATGGAGAAGGGCCTGCGCTTATCAATGGCCAGCGTCTCAGGTTGTCTGACCGCAAACCAGAAAGCTGCAACCACGGCCATTGCCAGCAAGAGCGCGAAAATGGCGCGCCAGTTTGCAACCAGCAGAACACCTTGCCCTATAGCGGGTGCGATAGCGGGAACCAGTATGAAAATCGCCATGACAATCGACATGATACGGGCCATTGCGCGACCTTCGTAACCATCGCGGACCAGCGCCAGGGACACGATGCGAGGCGATGCTGCGCCGAGGCCTTGCGCAACGCGGCCCGCCAGCATCATTTCAAAGCTGACTGCAAACATGGACATAAGGCAACCTATTATGAATATGACATATCCCCAATAGATCACCGGCTTTCGCCCATAACTGTCTGACAGTGGACCCGCCATGATCTGGCCGGCTGCAAAACCGAGAAACATGGCTGAAACCACCAGTTGGGTATCATTTGAGTTTTCGACATTGAGTTCACGACCAATCACATCAAGGGCTGGCAACATGGCATCAATGGACATGGCCAGAATGGAAACCATCATCGCAAGCATGGTTACGAATTCAGGTATTGAGAGTGGTTTCGACGGTGCGCTCATAGTACGGGAGCGTTACCTGTTTGAGCAAGCTTACTCAACAGGTTTTGGAGCCAGGCTGATCTTGTTGTCCCATATCCTGTCCCACACCAGCGGGAGCCGAGATGTGTCACGGTCTGTTTCCAGGCGCTCATTCGCCGGGGTCACGCTGCCATCATCCTTGATTTCGCCAACCTTGAAATTGAACACATACTGGCCTTCAACACCCATACGAAGGTCCGATATCACAATGTCGGTTGAGTTACGCGATACCTTGTAAAACCCCTGCGAGAACCATTTCAACCGTTGCACCTCCCAGCTGTCGCGCAACGGCCAGAGCAGTCTTTCTTCACTGTCATATTTATCGAACCGGACTTTCTTGTCCGGATCAAAAATCGAGTAATAGCCTTCAGAGTAACCGTATTCATGCCTGGCAACAAATCGCCAGAGCATGGTGTTGAACGGGGCTGGCGTTGATAAAAGGCTGGTATAGGTAACGCCTTGTGCTTCAAGCGAACGGGCAGCAATATCTGTCACATGGGCTTTTGCGGTCATACTCCAGGCCAGGTAGGCAGTTGATATAGCCAGCATGATGGCATTGAGCCTGTAGCCAGTCCAACCAGTCCGGTTCAACAGTGCGACACCTGCAACCCCGATGGCCAGCCATAGTGTATAGGCTGGATCAATGATGAACATGGACGAACCTGAAACGGGGTACTCGGTGAGGGGCCAAAGCAATTGCGTACCATAGACCGTAAAGGCATCAAGCAGCGGATGCGTGATCAACACCAGCCACGCCATCATCATCCAGGTTTTAAGGCTGGCCATGCCTTGCAGCTTGTGCAGTAGCCACCCGATGCAAGGGGCAGCAGCGG
>JBAUGO010000295.1:0-5720 GCA_049679775.1 Anderseniella sp. | reverse complement strand
ATCGTGACCGGGTTGCCGCTTAGAGATGCGGTGCGCTTCTCAATAAGGTCAAGCTTCCATTGCAGGCGCAAAACCTGCCAGGTGCCAAGTCCCAGCAGCACAGCGATGCCGATGGTTGCAGCCATGTAAACCGCAAGGTTTGATCTAGGGCGAACTGCGATTCCGCTCATTTCAAATCCAGCTTGCCCTGTTCGGCACTGGTCAAATATTGCTGGTTGAGGAGAATGCCCTTGATCGGGCGCAGGAGAACCAATGGCAGCACAACAGCCAGAGGGATAGCCACCAGTACATGGACCCACCAGTCAGGGCGCCATGTAAGCTCAACAAACAAAACACCTGCCATGGCCAATGTACCGGCGATCAGCATGACAAACCACGCAGCCCCATCGCCACTATCAGAGAACGAAAAATCCAGATGGCAGTTGTCACACTCATCAGGCACCTTGAGGTAACCTGTAAACAGTTTTCCCTGACCACACCTTGGGCATAATCCCTTCAAGCCATTGCTCATGGCTGATTGTGGTGGGTAGTAAGGTTGTTGGCTCATTTTGATTTTTGCCTGTTGTAAACTGAAAGAGCCGCCTGAGAGAAAATCCTCCCACGCGGCCCTGTTTCTATTTCTACTCTGAACGTCGCCGCGTCAGTGCGCAGCGATCGTTGCACCCGTGCTTGCCCACACATAAATGCAAGCAAACAGGAACAACCATACAACGTCAACAAAGTGCCAATACCAGGCGGCCGCCTCAAAGCCGAAATGCTTTTCAGGCTTGAAATGCCCCGCCAGAACCCGGAACAGGCACACTGCCAGGAAGATCGTGCCAACCAGGACATGGAAGCCGTGGAACCCGGTCGCCATGAAGAATGTCGAGCCATAAATGTTGCCGCCATTTTCCGCCTTGAAGGCAAAAGCCGCGTGCGCATATTCATAGCCCTGAACAATCGAGAACAGTACACCAAGGGCTACGGTGCAAATAAGCCCCCATTTCAGGCCATTGCGATCATTGTTGATCAGCGCATGATGAGCCCAGGTCACTGTCGTACCCGACAAGAGCAGGATCAGCGTGTTCAGCAATGGCAGGTGCCATGGGTCAAAGACCTCAACTCCAGCTGGAGGCCATAAGCCTTGCGTCAGTTCAACACGCGTAGCCTGAATGGCGGAGTCAGCATAAAGCGATGCTTCGAAAAATGCCCAGAACCAGGCAACGAAGAACATGATTTCCGATGCTATGAACATCAACATGCCATAGCGCAAATGAAGCTGGACCACAGGTGTATGATCGCCTTGATGGCTTTCTTTCACCACATCGCGCCACCACATGAACATGGTGTAGAGAACAATGGCTGTTCCAACAAGAAACGCCCAGGAGACATTCCAACTCTGGCCAGAATGCATCCAGTAGACGGCGCCCATTGCCATGATGAGTGCACCAAATGACCCGATAAACGGCCATGGGCTGGGGTCAACCAGGTGATAATCGTGATTTTTTGCGTGGCTGTCTGCCATTGCCCTCTTCTCCTGCTCAATCAAACCGGTAGCAAATACCGGACATAGCCAAATCAGTTTACCTTATTCTTCTGCGTTACGGCAGGGGCCGATGAAGTTTTCACCGGTTCCTTGTCAACGGCAAAGAACGTATAGGATAGTGTTATTGTTGTTACATTCTTCAGGTCCGGGTCGTTAATTATGTCCGGATCAACAAAATAAGTGACCGGCATGTCGATGGACTGACCTGGTTGTAATGTCTGTTCGGTAAAACAGAAACATTCAATCTTGGAAAAATATGCACCCGCCTGTGCTGGGCTAACATTGAATGTCGCAGTACCGGTTACCTGTTCGGTGCCTGTATTCACGGCCTTGTAAAAAGCCAGTGTTTGCTCACCAATCCTGATGGTCTGGTTGTGTTGCAACGGTTTGAATGTCCAGCTGAGGCCTGCATTGACATTGGCATCGAAGGCAACGGTGATCTTTTGATCCAGCACCTGCTGTGGTGCAGCGTCAGCACGTTGAGTTGTGCCGCCAAACCCTGTGACCTGACAGAACAGTTTATAGAGCGGAACCGACGCATAGGCCACGCCAACCATCCCTACGGCCACGCTTCCAGCCATGATTGCGGTGCGCAGGTTTCTTTCGTTTCCAGGCTGGGTTACAGACACGTCAGCCTCCAGCCTGATTGGAAATGTTACTGCCCAAACGCACCATGGTGGTTACAAAAAAAACGATAACCAGGGCAACAAGTGACCAGGCAATAGCGAGGGAACGTTTACGGCGTTTGGCCTGCTCTTCCGGTGTTGGTGTGTATGTTTCGATTTCGTTGCTCATCAGCATCAAATCCATGCCATTGCAGCAATTGCCAACCGGTCAACCAGCATCGCGACGAAGATCGCAAAGAGGTAAAGGATTGAATAGCCAAACAAGGCGCGCGGTGCCGGACCAATCTGGTCACCACGTTGGCGATAGATCGCCCATGCATGCCAGATGAATTTACCCGTCAAGATGGTGGCGAACATACCATAGACCCAGCCTGAAACGCCGAACACGATCGGCAAGGCCGCAACTGGAGCCATGGCAAGCGAGTAATACCAGATCTGGTTTCTGGTCGCATCGATACCCGCCACATTGGGCAGCATTGGAACGCCAGCGGTTTCATAATCGCCAAACCGAAACAGGGCCAGTGCCCAAAAGTGCGGCGGTGTCCAGACAAAGATCACCAGGAAGAGCGACACACTTGCAAGGTCTATAGACCCGGTAACAGCGGTCCAGGCAATCATGGGAGGAAACGCACCAGCGGCACCACCGATGACTATGTTCTGCGGTGTGGATCGCTTCAGCCAGGCTGTATAAATCACCGCATAGAAGAAAATGGTGAAGGCAAGAAATGCAGCCGCTACCCAGTTGACCGCAAGCCCCATCAGGGCAACAGAAGCAACCGAAAGCACGGTTCCAAAGATGTAGGCTTCACCGGGCTCGATGGCACCGCGCGGGATCGGTCGTTTGGCCGTGCGGCCCATTTGCTGGTCAATATCGGCATCGTAGGCCATATTGAGCGCACCTGAAGCACCTGCGCCAACGGCAATGCATAAAATGGCGATGAAGGCTGTCCAGGGGTGAATGTGGCCAGGTGCCAGTATCATTCCGCAAATGGCAGTGAAGATCACCAAAGACATGACACGTGGCTTCAACAGCGCCCAGTAATCCTCAACAGCACCATTTCCACCCAAGCCATAAATGGCGGGGGAGTTGGTGTGTAACAGGTCTGTGCGAACGTCCGTCATTTGCCTTGCTCAATAATGGGTAAAATGATTTTCCGGCCTTGCAACACAGATGTGCATTGCAAGGCCGGTCATGCTCATGCTTGACCTAGCGAATAACCGGCAAGGTCGAGAATTGGTGGAACGGAGGTGGTGAAGATAGCGTCCATTCCAGTGTTGTGGCTGATTCACCCCATGGATTGTTGCCCGCGACGCGCTTCTTCATGAAGGCTTCGATGACACACCACAGGAAGATCAGGATCGAGAAGGCCGAGATGTACGAACCGATTGAGGACACATAGTTCCAACCGGCAAATACATCCGGGTAGTCAATGTAACGGCGCGGCATACCGGCAAGGCCGAGGAAATGCTGCGGGAAGAACAGAAGGTTCACACCGATGAACTGGATCCAGAAGTGGGCACGCGCCAGGGTGGAGTTATACATATAGCCGAACATTTTCGGGAACCAGTAATACCAGCCACCAAAGATCGAGAACACAGCACCCAGCGACAACACATAATGGAAGTGAGCAACCACATAATATGTGTCATGCAATGAACGGTCGACACCGGCATTTGCAAGAACGACACCGGTTACCCCGCCAACGGTGAACAGGAAGATGAAGCCGATAGCCCACAGCATAGGCGTGCGGAACTCGATGGAACCACCCCACATTGTAGCGATCCAGGAGAATATCTTTACCCCTGTCGGTACTGCGATAACCATGGTTGCCGCAACGAAGTAGGCTTGTGTGTCCACGTCCATGCCAACTGTGTACATGTGGTGTGCCCACACGATAAAGCCGACCAGACCGATGGCAACCATGGCGTAAGCCATGCCCAGATAGCCGAACACAGGCTTCTTCGAGAATGTCGAAACAATCTGGGAGATGATGCCAAAGCCCGGCAGGATGAGGATGTAAACTTCCGGATGGGCAAAGAACCAGAAAAGATGCTGATACAGGATCGGATCGCCGCCACCTTCAGGACGGTAGAACGATGTTCCGAAATTGCGGTCTGTCAGCAGCATGGTGATGGCACCGGCAAATACTGGCAGAGACAACAGCAACAAGAACACAGTGACCAGCACTGACCACACGAACAACGGCATCTTGTGCAAGGTCATGCCCGGCGCACGCATGTTGAAAATTGTCGTAATGAAGTTGATCGCACCCAGGATCGAGGATGCACCAGCAATGTGCATGGACAGGATTGCGTAGTCCACCGCAGGCCCGGGCGAACCGGACGTGGAATAAGGCGGATACAGCGTCCAACCACCGCCTACGCCCCAGGTGCCTGGTGAGCCTTCGACGAACATTGATGTCACAAGAAGGATCAATGCCGGTGGCAGCAACCAGAACGAGATATTGTTCATGCGCGGGAACGCCATGTCCGGTGCACCAATCATCAGTGGCACAAACCAGTTGCCAAACCCGCCGATCATGGCAGGCATGACCATGAAGAAGATCATCAACAGGCCATGGGCGGTCACGAACACATTGTACATATTCTTGCCGGCATCAATTGCCTCTTCAGCATTCGCACCAACACCATAGACCATGTGCGCAAGGCCATGAAAATACTGGATGCCTGGCTCCTGAAGCTCCATGCGCATGACGATGGACATGATACCACCGACAAGGCCGGAAAAAATCGCAAACCACAGGTACATCGTGCCGATGTCCTTGTGATTGGTTGAGTATACATAACGACGCCATCCTGATGGGTCAGCGTGATGTTCGTCGTGTGCCGCTGTTGCGTGTGCCATATGGCTTTTCCTCGCTCTAAACAGTCAAATCAGTTTACAGGCAGTGCTGGCGTCACATTAGCCGCCAGTTTGCCTTTTGTGGTCAAAATGGAAGCCAGGTGCTTCTGCGCCTCTTCCACGCCCGCAGTTTTGGCCTTCTCAAGCCATGAATTGTATTCATCTTCTGCTACAACACGCACCGTAATCGGCATGTAGGCATGATCCTTGCCGCATAGTTCAGAGCATTGTCCGTAATAAACGCCTTCTTTTTCGGCCTTGAACCACGTTTCATTCAGTCGACCTGGAACCGCATCGATCTTTGATCCGAACGACGGGATCGTCCAGGCATGCAGCACATCATTTGCCGTCACAATGACCCTGACAACCTTGTTGATCGGCACAACAACCTCGGTGTCGGTCGCCAGCAAATATGGCTCGCCATCCTGAAGCTTGTCTTTTTCTTTCAGATACTGGTCAAAAGAAACACCTTGATCAGGATATTCATAGGACCAATACCACTGGTTGCCGATTGCCTTGATGGTCATTTCTGCGGGAGGAAAATCTCGCTGCAGGTACAACAGCCGGAATGATGGTATCGCAATCCCGATCAAAATGATGATGGGCACCACGGTCCAGACCACTTCCACGAGCGTGTTATGAGTGGTGCGCGATGGCACAGGATTTGATTTGGCGTTATATTTGACGCAGACCCAAGCCAGTAGCG
>JBAUGO010000294.1:0-1922 GCA_049679775.1 Anderseniella sp. | reverse complement strand
GTTTCGGAAGGTGCGCCTTTTTGTGCCCAGCATGCCGAGACACCAGCGTGGCTTCATTGCCAGGTTGATCATGTTTGCAATGGTTGGCTTGGGCGGGGCGCTCAGGCCGTTCTTCACGTCCTTGTGCCGTTGTCCGAGCAATTGCAGATCAACCGTCAGCACCAGAGCGGAGCATCCGGCTGCCTTGGCGCGGGCAATCAGGTTGCGGGTGAAGTCACGGTCACGCATCACATACAACTGGAACCAAAATGGTTGGGATGTGTTTTCAGCTATATCTTCGATGGAGCAAATGGACATTGTTGACAAGGTAAAGGGCACACCGAATTTTTCCGCAGCCTTTGCCGCCAGTATTTCACCGTCAGCGTGCTGCATACCTGTGAGCCCAGTTGGTGCTATAGCCACAGGCATCGAGACATCCTGGCCGATCATCCTTGTTCTGGTCGTGCGGTTGTCCATATTCACCGCAACACGCTGACGCAGTTTGATTTTCGAGAAATCGGTTTCATTGGAGCGGTAGGTGCCCTCTGTGTAGGAACCTGAATCTGCGTAGTCATAAAACATGCGGGGCACACGTCGTTTAGCGAGCACGCGAAGGTCTTCAATGCAGGTGATGGTCGCCATGGTACTTGCCCCTAAAATTACGATATCTATTCATTAACAGTTAAAATGCAGATTGCACAAAAAGCCAGAGCCTGCTTGCTACATTTGAAGCTGAACTGGCTCTTGTCCCGATTACGTTTTGCGTCTTGAAGCATAGTCTTCCATTGCCCGCGCGAACGCATTGAACATCCTGACAGAATCCGGGTTTTCCTTTGCCCTGAATTCCGGATGCCACTGCACAGCCAGCATAAACCCGCCATCATCATGGGCCAGGCCAACAGACTCGATGACCCCGTCTGGTGCGCGTGCTGCTATTTTTAGTCCATTGCCAAGCTTGCCCACGGCTTGCCTGTGCACTGAATTGACCATGGTGCCAGATTTTTTCAAGATCGAATGCAACAGACTGCCAGGTTCTATAGCTATGGGATGGGAAGGGCCATACCGCACTGACAGATCGTCGCTATCGGGAGAGCGGTGATCAAGATGGCCACTCTTTTCCTGAACCTCAGTTTCCAGGGTGCCACCAAAAACAACGTTCAGTTCCTGAAAGCCGCGACAGATGCAGAAGAGAGGCATCTTGCGTTCAAGCACAGCCTTGATCAGCGGTAAGGTCAAGCTGTCGCGCGCTTTGTCATATGGCTCATGGCGAACACTGGGTTTTGCACCGAACTCTGGTGGATGTACGTTGGAGGTTGCCCCTGTAATGAGAACGCCATCAAGCCTGTCGAGCAGACCGTCAATGTCCAGTCCCTCTCCAACTGCCGGTATAATGACCGGGGTGGCATTGGAGCAATCAATAAGGGCGCGCAAATATTTGTCGCCTGCGGAATGGAAATGAAGTCCATCCTTTTCCGACACATCAGAAGGGATGCCGACGAGGTTTGGCCTGGAATTTGGTGTCATGGAATTTGGTCCAGCGGGAAGTGGTAAGTCACAGGATATATCGACTGCCATGCTGCTGTAAACTTGGCAAGTCAGTTAATTGATCGCTCAACTTCCATCTTACAGTTGTAAATCCTTGCAGTTTCGGGTTTATTCACCTCAGCAAGCTTGTAAACGAGCGAGCTGCAAGGATCTGAACGGCCCAGTTTGGCGGTGAACAGGTCTGCAAACATTGCCTTTAACGAGTATGTAAAGGCACATTCGAATTATAAGGGAGTTACCGAATGGATCGTCGTAAATTTATCAAATCAGCGGGTATTGCAACTGGTGTTGCCGCTACAGCAACTGTATTGTCAGCTCCTGCCATTGCGCAGGCAAGCAAGGACATGGTCGTTGTGTCTACATGGCCACGTGACTTTCCCGGTTTGGGTACAGGTGCG
>JBAUGO010000293.1:0-7613 GCA_049679775.1 Anderseniella sp. | reverse complement strand
GTGTACCGCCAATCATACCACCGCCGATAAGTGCAATTTTGTTGCGCGCCATTTGGAATATTCCCTTGAGTTTTTTAAAGAAAAGATTGGCGTTTAGTACTCCGTGCAATCGCTGACCGCAAGTCACTTAGGCATTATCAATTGTGATTATTCAGCCTGGGCTGGCGATACGACGGGCATCATGTGCGATCCCACCACTTTGCTGACTGCATTTCTGTAAGCCGTGACACCGTGCGGGCAAATTCAATTGGTGTATCGGCATATATGTATATGCCCTCAGGTGGGGTCTCAGCACTTATCACGACGCGCGTCCTCGCATCGTACAGACTGTCGATCAGGTTGATAAACCGACGTGCCGCATTTGCCTGGGCTTTGCCCAGTTCCGGAATATCGGCAATGAACACCACATTGTAAGCCTTGGCAATTGCAAGGTAATCAGCAGGACCTAGCGGCTGTTCACACAGATCCTCGAAACTGAACCAGCAGGCGCCACGTGCTTCATGCGGCACTTCAAGCTGTCTGCCCTGAACTTCCAGATAGCCGTTCAGCGATGTCTCTTCTCCAGTCACCTTTCGCCACATCAGCTTTATCCTGGCGCTGGCGCCAGGTCCGAGCGGGCAAAAATACACCTTTTCACCAGACAGCTTGGCGAGCCGATAATCAGACGGACTATCAAGCATGATAATGGCGAACTCTTTTTTAATGAGGTCAATCGAGGGTTCAAACAGATTGCGGTTCAGGCCATGGCGATACAGTTCATCAGGTGGAATGTTGGATGTCAAAATGATCACGCAGCCTGCCTTCAGCAAGGCTTCAAACAATCTGCCAAGTATCATCGCATCGGTAATATCCTTTACCTGAAACTCATCAAGGCACAGCACGCTTGATTGCCTGGCAATATTGGTCGCCAAAGACATAATCGGATCAATGCTGCGCTCCACCAGTCCCTTGTCCTGACTTTTGCGAAATTGATGAATGTCGTGATGGATTTCCTGCATGAAGGCATGAAAGTGCACGCGGCGTTTGGTTTGCGGTTCAATGGCATCATGAAACATGTCCATGATCAGGGTCTTGCCTCGACCGACATCGCCCCAGATATAAACATTTCGCGGGCGCGGGGTCTGCTTTTTACGGTTGAATAGCCAGGACAGGCCCTTGGCTGCCTGTGGTGGCGCATATCCTTCAAGCTCAAGCGCAAGTGCGTCAAGCCGGGTCAGAACATCAAGCTGCGAGGCATCGGCATCCAGCCTGCCTTCTTCCACGAGCTTGCCATATCGGGTGGAGGGCCTTTTAGGCATCAGCCGTTGATCCCTGGGTTAATTTCTGCATCCAATCCCTAACGCGTGAGGTGCGCGGGTTCAAGCCCCTGCAATTGGCAATCACGGTCTGGGTGCACTAGCCAAGACTTGGCCAGAATCGCACCATGGCCACACCGTGCACCATAACCAGCGAGAGATATGCCGCACACATCACTGTTGCTGCATAAGGGTTCATCAGGGCTATGCGATCATTTGCAGGTCCAAGCCTTGCGCTCTGGAAAAACGCGACGACCGCAATGGCCACCAGAACCGGATTGTTCAGATACCACCCACCCAGCGCCACAATACCGGCCACGCCAAACATGGCTGAGCGCACCTGTGTCGGCATCACTGATTGCATGACTGCTCGCAACACCCGACCGCCATCTAGTGGGAATACCGGCAGAAGGTTCAACAGGTTGAGCGCACCAGCAAGTGCTGCAATCGCATAGGCTGTCTGCACGATGGCAGGTGAGTCAACCTCCCATGCCGTCACAATTATGGCAGGCGCCAAAGCCAGCACTGAAAGCCCGGCTCCCATGATGGCGCAAAATGCATCATCAGACAGCCTCAGGTGTGGCACGCGCGATACCGCAACGCCACCCAGAAACGGCATGAATATGATCTTGCCCCACGGCTGTCCAATCATGCGGAATGAAATAAGATGCCCCATTTCATGCAGCACCAGTAACCCCACGAAAATCACACCGATTTCCCATCCCAGCATCAATGAAAATGCCGATGCAGTAGCCAGCAGCGAGGCGGCCGAGATCACAACAGAAGTCCAGCCTTTACTACCCTTAGGCTTTGCCTTGCCGGTTTCTATATAGCTTTTGAGCCTGGCCAGGGCAGAAGCTGCATCCATATGCGCCAATGCAAGCCCTGTCAGTGACCGTGGCCCCCAGCTTTCACGGATAGAAACCTCAGTGGCCGAACTGTTCTCTGTCAGATCGATATCAAGCTCAAGCAATCTGTCATCAAGCTGGTCTTGTTCAATACCGGTACGGCGCAAGTGAATAGACTTGCCAGGTTCATGCGCTACAACTTCAAACTGAAGTTGCCACTCCACCCGGCTGCCATCGTCACGTGTCATTGCATGGAACAACCGCACTTCACGAGCATCTTCGTCGACTTCAACTCGTTCAAGATGTTGCTGCCATTCCATCTGGGAAGCCAGATAATCAACATGCGGCCAGATTTCATCAGCTGTGCGGTGGATGATGGTTGTGCGCGTCAACGCAACGGGTCTGCGCCAGTTGAACACAATCATCATTGATGCTGCGGCCAGAACCGCAATCAATATAGAGGACCAGCTCGCCATTATTAGTTTTGCCCCACGCACTTAAAAACCCGCGATCACGAAAGTGGCATGCCAAGGGTTAATGAAACAGCACATAAGACATGAAAACTAGGGCCATGGCTCAGACATGACCGGGCTTTGCACGAATGATGGTGAACACCAGCTTAAGGTTGGCGCTCTCTAAGGCCTAGTTCATTGTCGGGATGGAGAATTCTGCCCCATCCTTGATGCCTGATGGCCATCTGGACGTAACGGTTTTGGTACGGGTGTAAAACCGGATCGAGTCCGGACCATGCTGGTTAAGATCACCAAACGAAGACCTCTTCCAACCGCCAAAGGTATGGTAGGCAAGTGGCACTGGAATCGGCACATTAATGCCAACCATGCCGATATTGATCCGATCAGCAAAGTCACGTGCTGCATCGCCATCACGGGTATAGATCGCAACACCATTGCCATATTCATGGCTCATTGGCAGGTCGAGCGCCTCTTCATAGTTTTTGGCCCGTACAACAGACAGAACCGGACCGAAGATCTCTTCCTTGTAGATGCGCATGTCCTTGGTCACATTATCAAACAGGCACCCCCCCATGAAGTAGCCGTTTTCATACCCTTGCATCTTGAACGCGCGCCCATCAACGGCAAGTGTTGCGCCTTCTTTCATGCCAATTTCCACATAATCACGGATGCGCCCAAGAGCTTGCGCCGTAACGACCGGGCCATAATCTGCCTCACGGTCAGTTGACGGACCAATGCGCAGGTTTTCAACTCGAGGTATCAGTTTGCTCATCAGCCTGTCAGCCGTTTCCTCACCAACAGGCACGGCAACCGATATCGCCATGCAGCGCTCACCGGCTGATCCGTAGCCAGCACCAATCAGCGCATCAACGGCCTGATCAATGTCGGCATCCGGCATGATGATCATGTGGTTCTTGGCACCGCCAAAACATTGCACCCGCTTGCCTGCCGCACAGCCGCGGGAATAGACATATTCTGCAATCGCTGTTGACCCCACAAATCCGACCGCCTGGATTGTCTGATCATCCAGTATTGCATCCACTGAAGTCTTGTCGCCATTGACCACGTTGAGAATGCCGGCTGGAAGGCCTGCTTCAATCATCAGTTCCGCAAGGCGCATCGGCACAGACGGATCACGCTCGGATGGCTTTAGAATGAACGCATTGCCACACATGATCGCTGGGCAGAATTTCCACATGGGGATCATGGCTGGAAAGTTGAACGGTGTGATACCGGCCACAACACCAAGCGCCTGGCGCATGGAATACATGTCAATGCCGGGGCCAGCGCCTTGAGTGTACTCACCTTTCAGCAAATGCGGAATCCCGGTGGTAAACTCGGCAACTTCCACACCGCGTTGAATGTCACCATGGCTGTCAGGTATTGTTTTGCCGTGCTCTGAGGATAGAAGTTGCGCAAGCTCTTCCTTGTTCTTGTTCACCAGCTCAACAAACTTCATCATCACGCGAGCGCGCTTTTGCGGGTTCTCCGCTGCCCATTTTGACTGTGCTTCAGCTGCATTGGCAACCGCAGCCTTCAATTCTTCCTCGCTGGCAAGTGCGACCCTGGCCTGCACTTCGCCCGTATTGGGATCATAAACATCCGCAAACCTGCCGGACTTGCCTGCAACGTTCTTGCCACCAATAAAGTGCCCAATTTCCTTGACCATAACTGACCTCTGCCGACGTTATATCCGCCCGGCAGCCTCCCTGTGTTTGCTGAAACGATTGACGTGGAAACTAGTCAGACACAGGCCACATGGCAAGCCCCCGTTTCCTCATCGAAAAACCCTCATCTGAATGTCGGGAAAATGCATATATTGCTGCAATGCAACAAATTCGTCTTGATAATGCTGCATTGCACCATCATATTTGTCATGAATCGTACCTGTCTTTATCAAAAGACAACAGCAAGGATGAACGCCATGACAAAGCATACGCCGCAGTTCATGCCATCGTTTACCGTGACAATCAGGCAGCTTTGGCAAGCCGAGCAAGGCATGCTGCGTGATCATTTCGCTCAGCTGGATGCTGCTTCCCGCGCCATGCGTTTTGGCGGGCAGGTGCATGACAGTTTTATTGACTTGTATGTTCGCTCCGCATTTTCGACTGGCAACATGGTAATTGGCGCATTTGTCGACGGTCAGCTCGTGGGCATAGGTGAATTGAAACTTTTCACCAGTCAGTTGTCATTGCATGCAGAAGTTGCTTTCTCGGTAATACCAGCATGGCAAGGACAAGGCATAGGCGACGCCCTCATCACCCGCATAATTGCAATCTTGCAAAATCGCAGCATCAGCAAGGCGCAAATATGGTGCAGTAGCTCAAATGCCCGTATGCAGCATCTGGTAGAAAAGCATGGCGCACAATTGAGCTTCGCTGACGCAGATGAGGCAAAATTCGAAATAGAGCTACCCTGGCCAATGCCTTCTTCATTCATCGAGGAAATAACCGGCGAATTTGCGTGTTATACCCACGCATTCATGTTGGCCGCTCAGCTGACCAACCGCACGGTTCCGGCAACTCCGCTGCCATCATAATGCACTTCGCACGGAGCAATATCTTGCGCTGAAGCGACCCCAGACTTGCGCAATGATAAAAGAAACAGAACGGCTGCATTGGCAACGAGGTCAGACAAGTCAGCCGATGCAATTTCACTATCGAAGGCACGCGACAGACGTCCTGCAGCACGACGGCAATAATCCGCTGCATCCACGTCAGAAATTTTTTCACACGCCGCCCATTCGACCGTCAACTGGTCTTGAGGCACTTCCGCGAGCAGGCAATCTTCAATGAGCAATGGCAAGTTCCCGCGCCCGATAATGCTTGAGTACGGGCTGCTCTGCGCCTGCGCTGCCGGAAAGGCAACCTTGATCGCCTTCTGACTATCAACTGTTTCCACAGGATGCCTCGCGTTTTCCATTAGACTCACATGTCCTTCAGACTGCTTTACCAACGCATGACAAAAAGTCATGTTTGATGGAGTCTGCGGCAAACGAATTGATATTCAGTTAACCATGTTAAGCGCACATTTATTGTGGCAGCAGTTCTCGCGATACGGTCAAACCACGCAAGATCGGCAAGGACAGTCGGCACTCAAACGCACCCGCCGCATAGGAAGAAAGGTCGTAGGGTGAAAAATGCAATAGCGCACCGTCTGCATCAAACGTCCATGAGGACATGGATCCGACCGCCCCTTCTATGACCTTTTCATATTCCGGACTGAGTATTTCCTTACGCTCAGCCGCACCCAGCGCTGTCGAGTTTCCCTTTCTGAAAAGATTTTGGGCGCAGGCCTGCTCAAGATCAACCCGGGTCCCATCACTAAACAGCATATCAGTTGTAAGCACTCCCTTTTCAGGGTTGACATTGATGGAGCTGAAAAAGTAGTTCGGGTGCGCACCACCGTCATAGCGGTCAGTACTGACAAGTGCAGAAACCAGAAACGGTGAGGCATAAGTCAGGACAATCGACTGATTGTAGGTCAACCCTCCAGGGGATTCGAAATCAACCTTGGTGTTAAGCGGAGCATCAGCAATCAGGGCATCAATTGCTTCATTAAAGGCAACCTCACCTGCAAGATCAGGCTCGGTAAACCGCACGCCCGCCAGATAGACCTCATAAACGGTTTTCGACCCTTTCTGCTGCAGTGCAAAGGGCACCATTGACCCTCCACCTCCCGGTCCTGATCCGGGTGATGCAGAAATCAGCAAAGCTCGCTCACGGGTCAACTCAAGAAGGCAACTTACGCGCTCAGAGCTGGACCCGTATCCGCATCTCTCCTCGCGCGATCTCAACCATGCGCGCTGACTGGCCAGCATGGCCTTGTACTCATCGTCTGCAAGGGTCTCCCGCATCCTGATCCAGACCTCACCCAAACGGTCATCAGCCTGCTTGAGTGCGCTATCTGAACAAATCAGCTTTTCTGTTTTTGTGGTGGCCTTGGCGCAATCAAAGGCTTGCACAGGCAAAGGCATGAAAACCACAAACGCTGCGGCAAACAGGGAAAATATACGTGCCATATCTCAAGCCTCCCATGATTGAAGACCCGCACACTACAGCACAGTTTTCGCGGTATGTAAGGCCCTATACGCGGCGCTCAACCATCATTTTCTTGATCTCGGCAATCGCCTTGGCAGGGTTAAGGCCTTTCGGGCACGCCTTTGCGCAGTTCATGATGGTATGGCAACGATAAAGCCGGAACGGGTCTTCCAGATTATCAAGCCGCTCACCCGTTGCTTCATCGCGACTATCAATCAGCCAGCGATAGGCCTGCAAAAGGATAGCGGGTCCGAGATAGCGATCACCATTCCACCAATAGGACGGACAAGACGTTGAACAGCACGCACACAAGATGCACTCATAAAGCCCGTCAATCTTCTCGCGGTCAGCTTTCGACTGACGCCATTCCGTGCGCGGCTCTGGCGTTTCGGTTTTAAGCCAGGGTTCAATGGAGCGGTGCTGGGCATAAAACCGTGTCAGGTCCGGCACCAGATCCTTGATCACCGGCAAATGCGGCAAGGGATAAATCCGTACATCACCATCAACATCATCAATGCCCTTGGTACAGGCCAGCGTGTTGGTGCCGTCAATATTCATTGCGCATGATCCGCAAATGCCTTCCCGGCAGGACCGGCGGAATGTCAGGGTCGGATCAATGTCATTCTTGATCTTGATCAGCGCATCAAGAACCATAGGCCCGCAATCATCCAGGTCCACGGTATATGTGTCTACCTGCGGATTGCCATCATCATCCGGTGACCAGCGATAGACCTTGAATTCACGTGTCCGGTTGGCACCGGCAGGCTTGGGCCATACCTTGCCTGCGGTAACCTGGGAGTTCTTTGGAAGTGCGAGTTCAACCATGTCTTTTTCCCAATACCTTCTAATAAACACGTGCCTTGGGGGCTATTCTCTTCGGGTCGATGCCCCCTTCAGCCAGGGTGGTCAAAGGCTCTGTGTGTACCGGGCGATAATCCAGCTTCACCTTGCCCTTGT
>JBAUGO010000292.1:0-4577 GCA_049679775.1 Anderseniella sp. | reverse complement strand
GATCCTTGCCGCCCGACTTGTTCGTGTCAACCCCGCGATAAATGCCGTTATTGTTGAAGATCACAACGCATACCGGCAAGTTGTAGCGGCAGATCGTTTCGATCTCCATGCCGGAAAAGCCAAACGCACTATCGCCTTCAACAGCCAGAACCGGTTGTCCTGTCTCCACGGCTGCAGCAATGGCTGAGCCCATGCCAACGCCCATGACCCCCCAAGTCCCGACATCCAGGCGCTTGCGCGGCTTGTACATGTCGATGATGGAGCGGGCAAAATCGAGAGTGTTTGCCCCCTCATTCACCAACACAGCATCTGGTCGTTCGCTGATCACACGCTTGAGCGCGCCAAGCGCACCGGCATAGTTCATTGGCGATGCATTGTTCTGTAGTGTCGGCGCCATCTTCTGGATGTTTTCATCGCGCTTGGCCTTGATCGCATTGGTCCAGTCCGCAGGCGGCTTGCTCCAACCTTTGCGCATTCCACCGAGCATGGCAGACAGACACGAACCGATGTCACCTACCAGAGGTGCAGCGATTTCGACATTTGAGTCCATTTCCTTGGGCTCAATATCGATCTGGACGAATTTGGTCGAATGCGGTTCACCCCACTGCTTGCCCTTGCCGTGCGACAAAAGCCAGTTCAGCCGCGCGCCAACCATGATGACGACATCAGCCTCTTTCAACACAAGCGAGCGGGCCGGACCAGCAGACAAATCATGATTGTCAGGCAACAGGCCCTTTGCCATGCTCATGGGCAAATAGGGAATGCCGGAGGTTTCGACAAATTCACGCACAACATCATCACACTGGGCATAAGCAGAGCCCTTGCCCAGAATGATCAAAGGCTTATTGGCGTTCTTGATCACGTCCAGCGCGCGGTTTACGGCATCAGGAGCAGGTATTTGTGCAGGTGCAGGGTCGATCACCTTGACGAGGGACTTCTGACCCTCGATCTCGTCCATGACCTGACCCAGCAAGGCTCCAGGAATATCCAGATAGACACCACCAGGGCGACCTGACACCGCAGCACGTATAGCACGTGCCACACCAATGCCGATGTCGCGGGCATGCAGAATGCGATAGGCGGCCTTGCACAAGGGCTTTGCGATTGCCAGCTGATCCATCTCTTCATAGTCGCCTTGCATAAGGTCAACCACTTCACGCTCGGACGAACCTGAAATGAGGATCATGGGCCAGCAGTTTGTATTGGCATGTGCCAATGCAGTCAGACCGTTCAGAAAACCTGGCGCAGACACAGTAAGGCAGATACCTGGTTTCTTGGTCAGGAACCCGGCAATCGCTGCGGCATTTCCGGCATTTTGCTCGTGCCGGAATGACAGAACACGAAGCCCCTCCTCCTGCATCATGCGACCCAGATCCGTAATTGGAATACCTGGCACGCCATAAATGGTTTCGATGCCATTGAGCTTGAGGGCGTCAATGAGCAAGTGAAACCCATCGGTCAGGTTTTCCTGCTGGGCGTTCGAGGCTTCGTTGTTAGAGGCTAAAGCTAAAGACATGGGGTTTCCTGTTATTTATCTGCATTGATTGGCAATTCCAGCGATTAACCTGCCGCTTCGTTATTGCCCGAAAAAGTATTCCAGTTCTTGCGAACATGACCGTGCAATTTCATGGTGTGTTCGCGTACCAGCACCGATGCCAACTCGGCATTCCGTGCTTCAATTGCTTCAATGATGTTCATGTGATCAACGACAGACCGGGTGATACGATCGCCCTCTGCCATGGCACGCTCGCGAATGGAGCGCATATGAAGGAAAAGTCCCTTGGCAATCTCCAGCAACATCGGGCTGCCGGATAGCTCAAGAATGCGCAAATGAAAGGCGATGTTGGCTTCCGAGTATTCATGCATGTGGGAGCGCAGTTCGCTTTCGCCCTTTTCCTTGGGCAGGGCCTTGCGCAAGGTTGCGATCTCCTTGTCGCTGGCATTTTGCACTGCCAGGCGAGCTGCCATGCTTTCAAGCGAGGCCCAGACAACGATCATGTCCAGAATTTCCTCAAGACTTTTGCGGCAGATAAACACCCCTCGCCGGGGCTGCACTTCAACGAAACCTTCCTGTTCCAGCCTTGTCAGTGCTTCACGCACGGGCGTTCTGGAAATACCCAATTGTTCAGCAAGCGCGCGCTCATCAAGGCGCAGATTGGCCTCGGCATCATAGAGATTGACTGCACTGATCGCATCCTTGAGCACAGCATAGATGTGCTCTTTAAGGCTGAAATTATTGCCGACCGGCGTTAATTTAAGGCGCGTAGTCATTCACCCTCTGGCCTGTGGTATACCAACTACCAGAGTATGATCATGTAAACGTCCAGAATCAGAGTCCTCATTCCACATCGTGGATTGGACAATGCTGTTTTCAACACATACCCAGCAAATTCAGGGCTTTAGGAGATTGGTTTCACCAGATGTTACTCTGAGGTGAACGAATAATATTACTTCTTCACCAGGCCAAAGTTGGCTGCGACCCCACTGGTTTAGCAGCGCTAACCTGTTGAAATACCATGCTTATTGAAACCTCTTTCTCACCATGTTCGGTGGCAGTGACTTCGACCTCGCACAATTTCAACAAAACGGCAGCAAGCACAATCCCATAACCGCTGGCATTTCCGGTCAGGCTGATTTCCTTTATCGGTTCGCCCTTTTCAATACTGTCGATAATTGAAGCCACATCTGTACGACCGGTCAAAAAATCCAGCG
Source organism: Anderseniella sp. (assembly GCA_049679775.1). Classification (GTDB taxonomy): domain Bacteria; phylum Pseudomonadota; class Alphaproteobacteria; order Rhizobiales; family Aestuariivirgaceae; genus Anderseniella. The sequence continues at coordinate 1,865 of JBAUGO010000292.1, read as the reverse complement.
AAACCTTGATTTTGTGGTCATCGTCAAGACGCTCCGCAGACATTTTCAGGCTGCTGCCCTGCCCGCTCAGCACCGCGCATGTGCGCACCAGACCAGCCAGGGCACGCCGGGCAAGGCGAACATCCATAACAACGCGCGTAGTGCCAATCGTGTCGATCAAATCGCCTGTTTCCAGAATCACCGCTTCGTCCTGCAAAACGGAATGCGTCTCGGAAACAACCTCAGTAACAAGCGAACTCAGTTCGCGGTTTTCAAGCTCAACAGGCTGTTCTCTGCGTTGCAGCCTGATGATGTCCATCATCTCGTTCATGTTCAGAAGCAAGGCGGATGCTGATTCACGGATAAAATCCAGATATGTCGTCTGAAGCACGGGATCAATGCTGTTGCCTTGAGCCGTCATGATGCCAACATAGCCAAGAATGACATTCAAGGGGGTGCGAAAATGATGAGCCACCTGGGAGACGAATGCGGTCTTGGCAAGCTCGATACTGTCTTCTCGCTCCTGAGAATTTCCCTCAACCTCATCGGAAATGGGCTTTGCGATAACGTCATTGATCAGCACTGTGCCACCGTCTGAGCCATCAACAGCGTCGACATAGGTGAAAACAAATTTTCGGCTCGATGAGACGGCAACCTCTTCAGGCTGGTTTAAAAGTGCTGGAGCAATTTCAGTCAGCACACAGCCGGTCAGTTGCTTGTTTGACAGAGAAGAAAAGGGGGTAACAATCAGACCAGCGTGCTTGAGCATGTCAAAGAATCTGGCATTGCTGGTCAGAATATTTGCACCAGCATCGATCGTGGCAACACCCGATGGCACAAGGTCCAGCGTTGCCTGGAGCAATTCGACCTCACCGGGCAAGGCACTGTCAGTTCGTTTTGTTGCGGCATGCATAGCGGGAGAGTCTCCACAAGTGGTTCAGTTCATAACCAAGCGTACAACTGTCCCCTCTCTCCAATAGGACAGTCGTTACCCCCGGTATATCGCATACTGACTATAATCGATGATTCTTAAACCAATCATTGATGGCAGGTCACGAAGCAGCTAATAGAGCCATCATGGTTGATAAACTGACAATTATGCTGGCTCAATTAAATCCGACTGTGGGTGCGGTTGAAGCCAATGCAAGCATGGCGCGCAAGGTTCACAGCGAAGCAGTGACGGCGGATGCTGACCTTTTAGTCTTTACGGAGCTGTTCATCTGCGGGTATCCACCGGAAGATCTTGTTCTGAAGCCCGCATTCGTAAAGTCCTGTATGGCCGCCGTGGAAAGCCTCGCCAACCTGACCAGGGACAGCAAGACGGCCATGTTGATAACCAGCCCGTGGGCAGACAGTGGCAATCTCTATAATGCAGCCATCCTGCTGGATAATGGCAAGGTGGACAGCATACGTTACAAGCATGATTTGCCGAACTATGGTGTGTTTGATGAAAAGCGGGTGTTTGATGCAGGCCCAGCACCAGGTCCGGTAAACTTCCGTGGCGTTCGCATTGGTGTGCCGATTTGCGAAGACATCTGGACTGAAGAAACCTGCGAAACACTTGAAGAAACAGGTGCTGAAATCCTAATCGTGCCAAACGGCTCGCCCTTTGAACGTGACAAACAGGATGTGCGTCTGAACCTTGTGGTCTCACGCGTGACAGAGACCGGCTTGCCGATGATTTATCTCAACCAGGTCGGCGGGCAGGATGAACTGGTGTTCGATGGCGGCTCTTTCGCTTTGAACGGCGATTGTTCGCTCGCCTTCCAGATGCCTGCCTTCTCCGAGGATATCGAGACATTCGTGTTCGAGAAGCACGATGGTGTCTGGTCCTGCAGCAGTACCAGCAAGGCCCTGGTGCCGGAAGGCGATGAAGCCGATTACAC
>JBAUGO010000291.1:0-2900 GCA_049679775.1 Anderseniella sp. | reverse complement strand
CTTCTTGGTGCCGATGTGGTTTCTGTCTCATCATTTACTCCTGATGGGTAATGATGAGCCAAAAACTCTCCCTTAGGCAACTGCCTTAGTTAGACCCATAGGCGCTGACGGGAAACATGGCGCATATTTTACGGGCAGCTCCGGATGCCAGTGCCATTCGCGGCTCATGGAATCAGATTGAGAGGCACTGGCGTCAATCTGTTTAGGGATTTTGTCGGTCATATGATCTAGCCTGCATTTTTGTCCGAAGTCCGCAACAAAGCGAAATTGATCGTTTTCAAGTTGGCCACTTCTCGGCAAGGCCTACTCGCCAATTAATAGTCAGGCAAAATAAAAAGTAAAATGAATTTCTAACGCACTACTCAATCAGAGTGAGTGAAGATTTGTTTTCTTTGAAACAAGCGACTACTCAACAAAGATATGGACAGATTGTGCAGCATTGTTGGCAAAGCCCGAAAGATTCCACTCCGGCACCAATGGCTGGATATTGCCAGCTTCATCAGTTGCCCTGCATCGAAGAACAAACTCACCTGGCAAAGCATCCCAATTTAGCGTCCATTTCGTCCATGCATATTTTTTGATACTTTTTTCCAAGTCGGCCTGGTGCCATACATCGCCAATTTTCACTTCCACCTTGTCAATTGCCCGCCCCGATCCGGACCAGGCCCGGCCGATCAACTGAACATTTCCGGCACGCAAAAAGCGTTTGCGTGAACTCCAGTCAGGAACGCCAGGCGGTTTCATTAGGGATTTGACACGAATGTCTTGAATAGGTTCACCAATCTCGTTTGGTTGCTGGCGAAAACGATAGGTTCGAACCTGTTGAAAGCCATCATATGGCTGGGTCAGGGCTTCAATGCGATCAAGCCACTTGACGCTGGCCATGCCATACCATCCAGGCACGATTATGCGGAGAGGAGCACCGTGTTGAGGCAATAACGGCTCGCCATTCATGGCGTAGACCAGCATAACGTCCAGTTCTTCAAGCTGCTTTAGTGTCAGGCTTCGTCCGAAATAATGACCATCGCCCATGTCATAGCCAAAATCTGCACCCAGGAAGGAAATTTCAACTACATCTGCGTTAGGGTTGGCCCGCTGGATTATTGGCAAAAGAGGCGTGCCAGTCCATTCGCTGGTGCCTACAGCCTCATACAACCATGGCATGGAATGGGATCGTGGTGACATGCCCGCTCGACCATTACCCGCGCACTCCATTGTGACTGGCATAGTAGTTTGAGGGAGTGACCGTATTGTTTCCATTGACAGTTCGAATGATATTTCAAAAGCTCCCTGAAACCTCAACTTGTGTTTTGTCGGGTCGATTATGGGAATATCAAAATGATTGAGCAGGTAATGCGCGCCTGTTGGCGTGGTATCCAGTTCCAGCGTCTCCAGCAGAAGTCCGTGATTTCGGTTTGCAAGCCCAACTTCCTGGTCACTAAAGACGCCATCTGTAGTCTCGATTTTCGTATCATACGGTACAAATGGATTGGAAGAGGTCTTCATCAAGATATCCTTCATTTACTAAATTGGCGCTTGTAGATGCCAAACTGACACACGCGGCAAACAATGCAAATCATTAGATTCGAACTGCCAAAAATCGTATCAGGGTTCTATATCGTTGTGGTTTGCAGGTCTCTCCGTTTATACAGAAGTACAAAAAGCTGTCGGTAAATCTGCCGCTTTGGGAAAACCTTGATATGGAGAACACATGTTTGAGAAAACGCTTCCAGAAATCATAGAAGGTCCGGCAGCATGGCTTGGATCTGATTTGCAAACCAAGCCCGAAGAGTGGCTCGTCAGACTCACACCGCAAGACATTGCTGATTTGGAGCAAGCCGCCCGGCATTATCTTTCGCAGGGTCGAGATATTGGAGAAATTAACAAGAACGCCTATCCACTTGGTGCATTTGGGCAACAACTAGAAGCCCTGAAGAATAAACTTTTACAGGGCATAGGGTTTGAGGTTTTACGGGGGTTACCCGTTGAAACATATTCTCAGGAAATGGCGGCTACAATTTTTTGTGGAATTGGTGCGCATCTTGGTTCTGCGCGTTCTCAGAACGCGACAGGCCATATTCTCGGTCACGTGCGAAACGTTGGCGCAGATCCAGACAATCCAAATGTTCGGATTTACCAGACCAATGCACGTCAGAGTTTTCATACAGATAGCGCTGATGTTGTCGGCCTGTTGTGTATTCGCGAGGCCATGGAAGGCGGAGATTCTCTCCTGGTCAGCGTCGAAACAATTTACAATCGCATGCAGGAATTGCGTCCTGACCTGCTAGCGAAACTTTTCGATCCCATTGCCACCGACAGACGTGGGGAAGTGCCGAAAGGCATGCAACCCTTCATGACTATCCCACCATTGAGTTGGCATGAGGGGAAATTGACCGTGTTTTATCAGCGCCAATACATCGACAGTGCACAACGTTTTGATGAAGCTTTGCGTTTGACACCCGAACATATTGAGGCACTCGACTTGTTTGACAAGCTCGCCAACGATCCTAAACTGCATTTAACCATGCGCCTTCAGCCTGGTGACATGCAATTCGTCTACAACCATTCTCAATTACATGACAGGACCAGCTTCACCGACTGGCCTGAGCCGGACAAACGCCGCCATCTGTTTCGTTTGTGGCTGTCCGTTGATGGTGATCGGGCGCTACCCGAGTGTTTCAAACAGCGTTATGGTAGCATAGACATTGGCAATCGTGGCGGAGTTATTACTGAACTGACGCAGCTTCACGCGCCTTTGGATTAAGGACTGGATTTCAACAATAATACTCGAAGTAATATTGGTAGAATTAATCCTTAAATGTCAGCTTTGTAATTATCTGACGTCGAAGCTTTTGGTTTGTACAACAGCAGCAAGGGGCCGACAGTGCCATGGGCAAGAA
>JBAUGO010000290.1:0-11534 GCA_049679775.1 Anderseniella sp. | reverse complement strand
GCATTGGGCCATGACACGCCTACACCCATTCAGGTGAAGGCCATACCAACCATTTTACAGGGCAGGGACGTGATAGGTCTCGCCCAGACCGGCACTGGCAAGACGGGCGCATTCTCGCTGCCCTTGCTACAGCGCCTTTCAGCGCTTGATGGTCGCCCTGCACCTCATACATGCCGCGCACTGATCCTTGCGCCAACTCGTGAACTGGTCACCCAGATCATGAAGTCCGTGCGCGAGTACGGCCAGAAGCTCAAGCTGACATCTACAGCCATTGTTGGCGGTGTCTCGATACGTCCGCAGATTTCCACGATGGCGCGCGGTGTTGATATTGTTGTTGCAACGCCTGGGCGATTGCTGGACCTGATTGACCAGAAAGCCATGCGCCTGAACGAAATTGAAGTGCTCATTCTGGATGAAGCTGACCAGATGCTGGACATTGGCTTCATGCCCGCAATCCGGCGCATTGTTTCAATGGTGCCGAAAAAGCGTCAGACGCTTCTGTTTTCAGCGACAATGCCGAGTGAAATCCGCAAGCTGTCAAATGATCACTTGAAGGATCCGGTTGAGATCGCAGTGGCTTCTGTATCAAAGCCCGCTGACAGGATTGAACAGTCGGTGATGCACATAGCTGCTGGGGGCAAGATTGCCGCTGTTGCACATCTTGCACGCGAAAACATGGGTAAGCGCGTCATCGTGTTCACGCGGACAAAACGCGGTGCTGACAGGGTGGTGAAGCGTTTGGTGCATGATGGATTTGGCGCTGCTGCCATTCACGGTAACAAGTCGCAGAACAACCGTGAAAAAGCGCTGGAAGCATTTCGGAAGGGAAGTTGCCCGATCCTGGTTGCAACGGATATTGCCGCACGTGGTATCGATGTGCCTGGCGTTGAACTGGTCATCAATTATGAGTTGCCAAATGTGCCGGAAGTTTATGTGCATCGAATCGGACGGACGGCGCGTGCCGGTGCGTCCGGTCTAGCTGTTGCCTTGTGTGCCCATGATGAGCGCAGCTTGCTGAAAGATATTGAGCGATTGCTCAAGTTCAAGATTGACGAGATTCCAGTGCCGGCAGACTTGCCTGAAATGTCTCTCAAGGATGTGCCGGAAGAACCACGCCACCGTGATCCGCGGGCCAGACCGCAAAACCAGCAAAAGCGTCCTGCGAACAGATCCTCAGGCAGACCAGCCAGTGGAAATGGTCAAAAGCCAGGTCAGCAAGCTGATGGCAACAAGCAGGACAGACCTGGTGCCAACCAGAAGCGTCGGCGCAGGCCAAACCGGTCACGCCCAGGCGGCCAGCAAAGAACACAAGCTGCCTGATTATCAGGGCTGTGCGTTGTAATAGCTGACTTCACCAACAGACACATCGGCATTGAATACTCGCCCAATGGCGACAATGCCGATGCGCCTTATTCCGGACAGCCTGAGTGCTGCTGTGGTTCGGTGCGCCTCAAAGTTTGTGAAAGCGAAGTGGCAGAGCGTCCACTGTTCTGGTGCCGTAAAGGTGTGGCGGTATGATTGCCATGGGCGGGTAAGGTCAGTTGTACGCAAGTGAATGTTGTACGTCTCGCCATTGCCCTTGAGCATCATGGCAATACCGATCGCATGTATCGGCGGTGGAGAAATGTCCGTTGCCATTTGAATAAATCCACCATTGTTGTCGAGGCTTACGCGACCTGTCATGAGGTGGGCGTTCTGCCCGTCAATGGTTTTCTCAATCACTGTACCTGATGAAACGCCACCCATCACCTGATCGGTGATCAATTGCCAATTGGTTTGAATGGGTGTCATGGGAGACTGCGAGCTGCGAGATATCCGATTGTTGCGGCAATGCCGGTCAGGATAGTGCCCCAGATAATGTCAACGACGGTGACTGCCACCGACCAATCCCGCAATGTAGACTGGTTGGTCATGTCGTATGTGGCGTAACAAAAGAACCCGAACAGAGCGCCATGCAGCGCTGCCGTTTGCCAGTTCCCTGTTTTCAGGGCAGGTGCAATGGCGAAGAAAACAATTCCCGCGAAATAAATCAGATAGAAGCCCGTAGCTGCTGCATAATTGACCTTGTCTGCAAGCAGGTGAGCAAGGCGGGAAAAATAGAAAGTCTTTGCGACAAAGCCCAGCCAGATAAAATCCAGGCTGAAAAAGGCAATTGCAGTGCCGATATAGGCGACGACCCAGGTCATGGCAGCTCACTTTTACAAAAGACTGATTTGAGCTTGTAACGTGCGCAAGCCTGTTGCGGTTCAGGCTGCCTTCACAGCATCAGCAATAGCGGGGTCCAGTGCAACTGTTAAGCCATCGAGTTCTTCAGAATAGATGAGCTGGCAGGAAAGTCGAGATGTGGTCATGACATTTGGGACCGTGTCCAGCATGTCTTCTTCATCAGAGCGAGCAGGATAAAGTTTGCCGCTCCAGCTTTCATCGACGATGACATGGCAAGTGGCGCAAGCGCATGCGCCACCGCATAGTCCTTCCATGGGTAATCCGTGTTCGCGGATGATTTCCATGACCCGCCAGCCTTCAACAGCTTCCAGAACATGGGTTTTCCCATGTGTGTCTATGACATTTATTACACCCATGAGGGAATTCCTGATTTTCAATATTGTTTGTATGCATACAATATAATGTATTCATGAAAATGACAATTCCAAAAATATTTTGATAATCGGAGCAATTTGTTGATACGCACCGATAACTAACCATACAGGCAACAATGAGATAATGATGTTTGTCATTCAGGACAAGAGTGCTGTATATGTTCTTGATAAAGAACGGATCACATTTTTGTGGGGCAGGCAGCAGGTAAATGGCTATTCAAAAAGGTCGTAAAAACAATACTCCATCAGACGTTACGCCGGAGCTGGGAAAGACAATCCAGCGGTTGCGCAAGGCGTACAAGATGTCTCTGGGAGATTTGTCCGAGCAGTCGGGTGTGGCAAAGTCGATCATTTCGCAGATCGAGAGGAATGAGACAAACCCGACTATCTCAACCGTCTATCGTTTGTCACAGGCGCTGGATACAACCATCCATGAAGTGTTGCGAACGCAGCAGGCAGATGCATTTGTGTCGCATCAAGGCAAGGCTGCCATACCTCTGCTGGAGAGCGAAGACGGTTTGTGTCGATTGCACATTGCCGGGCCGCTGGAGCTTGTCAATTTTGTGCAATGGTATGATTTTCACGCTGCTCCAGGTGGTGTGCTTGAGTCAGACCCGCATCCGGAAGGCACCGTTGAACATCTTTATGTTGTGTCCGGCAATATTGACGTAACAGTGGATGGTGAAACCCGCAGCGTTAAAACCGGTGAAGCATTGCGATATCATGCTGACAGGCTGCACAAACTGGTCAATGTCGGCGATACCCCTGCGCACGCAACCATGGTGCTCGTTCTGCGTCAGCCTTGAAGTTTATAGTCATTTGAAAAGTTCAGCCTCGCAACACCTTGTGCTGGCAGGGTGCGAGGCTTGACTGTTGCAGTTTCAATGGCGTTCAGGTGTTTGTCTGAAATAACGACCTGAAGCGTTTTGGGTTCAGTAACAGTAGTTCTTGATGATTGGGGTCGTTGGCAAAGTGCTTGCCTTGTACTGACCTAGGCTGCTGTTTGCCTCCACCAACGAAGTACAAAGTCTCGAATTTTGTGACATCACCGAGAAGGAATTGACCCCGAGAACGACGAGGACTGCAAACAACACTGCACAGATTCGGGCAAGTGTATTTGCAACATTTTGGCGTTCGTTGGCCAGTTTTTGCCAAGGTACCATATGGTCGGATTGTGCTACACGTAACATGATCTCTATCTCTCCCTTAGAGGACAACAATTTGTCATTTGAGCCAACTGGTGCAAGTTGGCTTGATCATTTATTTACTACGTATGTGAGTTCAGTGGGGTCTTATTCCCTTGTTAACCTTGCGAAGGGGTAAACCGTTTTGGTGCATTTTTCGCCGAGTTTTAATCTGATTTATTGCGATGTTTTCAAGTGATGCAATTGCGCCAGCATCGAAAACAGGTAGTTTCACCGTCAAGTATTTATGTGATTCTAGAATTCTGGGTGTGGCAGCATGATTGGTGCGTTTATCTGTGGATGCGAAGGCCTCAACCTGAGCAAGCGTGAGGAAGACTTTCTCAGGCAGGCACGACCATGGGGCTTTATCCTTTTTGGACGCAATATTGAGACGCGTGAACAGATAAAGGCGCTGACGACGCAGTTCCGTGAGATTGTGGGCAGGCCTGATGCACCAGTGCTTATCGACCAGGAAGGTGGGCGTGTTCAGCGCATGAAACAGCCTAACTGGCGCAAATATCCGCCAGGTAGCGCGTATGCAAATCTCTATCAAAGCGATGCTGTTGCAGGGCTGAAAGCAACTCGTCTGGTGTATCGATTGCTGGCACAGGACCTGGCTGAGGTTGGGGTGAATGTTGATTGTGTGCCTGTGCTTGATGTGCCGCAACCAGGGTCTCATGACATTATCGGTGATCGCGCATATGGGGTGAGCCCGCAGCAGGTGGCACTGCTGGGGCGTGCGGCATCGCAAGGACTGATGGATGGTGGTGTATTGCCCGTAATCAAGCATATTCCCGGCCATGGTCGCGCCTTTTCAGACAGTCATCTGGAATTGCCCGTTGTTGATGCGCCACGCGATGAACTGGACCGGATTGACTTTGTTCCTTTCACAGCGCTTTCAGACTTGCCCATGGCCATGACCGCTCACGTCGTATACTCGGCGATTGATCCGGATGCGCCGTGTACACTCTCCAGTGCGGTTATTAAGGACGTGATCCGCAAGCAGATCGGTTTTGATGGCTTGCTGATGAGTGATGACCTGTCAATGAAGGCGCTGCAAGGCACGTTTGCAGATCGCTCCCGGTTGGCGCTTGCGGCTGGTTGTGATGTTCTTTTGCATTGTAACGGCAATATTGACGAGATGGAGCAGGTGGCTGGCTCTGCCGGGTCGCTGGACGGGCTTGCACTGAAGCGGGCAGAGCGAGCCTTGTCATTCCTGCGGACACCTGATGAATTTGATGTGGCAGAAGCTGAAACGCTGCTTTCGGAATTAATGCCGATGGCATGAGCAACCATACGTTGGACACATCACTTGAGGATAAGTGTGTTAAGCGGCTGTCACTCGTGACGAAGCACGCTATATCTGGTATGAATTTGGTGATGTGACCGCGACATATGGAATGAGATGAGTGACAAGCCGACAGCCTTGATGGACGATGAGAACTGGCCTGATGGTCAGGGACCTTTGCGCCTTATGCCGGAGCCGGAAGATACCTCGCAGCCATTGATTGTGGATGTGAAGGGTTTTGAAGGCCCGCTGGACCTGTTGCTGGTGATGGCGCGTAACCAGAAAGTCGACATATCGAAGATCTCGATATTGGCGCTGGCTGAACAATATCTTGAGTTCATACAAGATGCCCGGCGCATGAAGCTGGAAATTGCTGCGGATTACCTGGTTATGGCGGCATGGCTTGCCTATCTCAAGTCGAGATTGCTGTTGCCAAAGGAGGCAGACAGTGGTGATGAGCCCCCGCCGGAAGAATTGGCAGCACGCCTGACATTCCGTTTGCAGAGATTGCAGGCCATGCGTGATGCAGCAGCACGGCTGATGTCTCGTAACCGTCTGGGTCGAGATGTTTTCCAGCGAGGTTGGCCTGAACCTGTCGTTGTTGAAAAACAGATCGAGTGGAGCGACACGCTGATTGACCTGTTAAAGGTCTATGCTGACCGGCGCCAACGCATGGTGGCGCACCGCACCTATGAGATCAAGCGCTTGCCGGTGTGGACCTTGAAAGAGGCACGCATGGCTTTGGAGCGTATGTTGGGCACGATGGATGACTGGGGGCGGTTTGACGTTTATCTTGTTCAGTACCTTGTAGAGCCTGAAAAGCGCGCATCGGTCATTGCGTCCGGGTTTACAGCATCACTTGAAATGGTGCGTGAAGGTGCGCTGGAAGTGCGTCAGGCAAAGGCATTTGAACCGATCTACTTGCGCCGTGCACAAGCTGGCCAGGCGATTTGAAAATTCAGAGGGTTATAAAGTGGCAAATGAAGCGGTGAAAACCAAGGACGAAGACATGATCACGGAAGATGATTCCATGGCTGAGCAGTCCATGGAGGCAAGCCCTGTGGATGACAGTGATTTACCCGACTACCTGCTGCGCAAGGGCGAGGCGATGTCCGGGTCGATGCCTCAATTGCAGCAGCGCCGCGTTGTTGAGGCTGTTCTTTTCGCAGCGTCAGGGCCGTTATCGGAATCTGATATTGCAACTCTATTGCCAAGGGATGCGGATGTGCCCGCATTACTGGTGGCGGTTCAGGAGATGTATCAGGCACGTGGTGTCAATCTTGTGCAGATTGCAGGAAAGTGGGCATTTCGTACGGCAGAGGATTTGAGCTTTCTGCTGCGCAAGGAAGCCACAGAGCAGAAAAAACTGTCTCGTGCTGCGCTTGAGGTGCTGGCCATTATTGCCTACCACCAGCCAGTAACACGCGCGGAAGTGGAAGAAATTCGCGGTGTTGCCACATCCAAAGGCACGCTTGATGCCTTGATGGAGATCGGCTGGATCAAAATGCGTGGTCGCCGCCGCACTCCTGGTCGACCTGTAACCTATGGAACCACGCCAGATTTTCTTGAGCAATTCGGGTTGAACGAAGTGCGCGATCTACCTGGAATGGCTGAACTAAAAGGCTCTGGCCTGTTGTCGTCCAACATACCTGCAGACATGTTTATTCCATCACCTTCTGATGATGATGCACTGGGGCCTGATGAAGATCCGCTGGATGGTGACGAGTTTGAGCCGGAACTGGAAATGGTCATGCCGGAGGATAATGACGGCGATGACGAGCCGGATGAAGCCCTTGAAATGAACCGTCCGGCCATTCTTGATCAGGACTAGTTATCCTAGCAAGGCAACGGCATCTCGTGTAATGAACCTTCCATCATGACGGATGTACTTCATAGAACGAGCAGGGGCCGGTGGGGTCCACGAGGAACGGCTGCGGCTGCATTTGCCTCAAGCGTCACATTTGATGATGTGTCGCTGGCCTATGGTGACAATGAAGCGGTGTGCCATGTTTCGTTTGAGTTGAAGCAGGGTGAAATCGTTTGCCTGCTTGGCCCGTCAGGCTGTGGCAAGTCCACGCTGATGCGTCTGGCAGCTGGTGTTGAGCGCCCTGACAGTGGTCGCATATTACTGGACAATGCAGAAGTGGCCTCCGAGCGGACCTTCATTCCGCCGGAAAAGCGCTCTGTCGGGCTGATGTTTCAGGATTATGCACTGTTTCCTCATTTGACCGTTTTAGGCAATGTCACTTTCGGCTTGAAAGGTGTGGACAGCAAAAGCGCGATCAGTGCGGCGCAAAGTGCGCTGTTGAGGGTAGGGCTGGGGCATCTGGCCGATACCTATCCGCATGAACTGTCAGGTGGTGAGCAGCAGCGTGTGGCACTTGCCCGCGCGATAGTACCGCGCCCGGCTGTGTTGCTGATGGATGAGCCTTTTTCAGGGCTGGATCAGCGTCTTCGCGAACATGTGCGCCATGAAACACTGGCAATCCTGAAGGAAACCCGCGCAAGCTCTATCCTGGTGACCCACGATCCCGAAGAAGCAATGGGCATGGCTGATCGCATTGTCCTGATGCGCAATGGTCGTGTTGTGCAAATCGGGACGCCTGATGATTTATATCGGCGACCCGCTGATGCGGAAGCTGCAAGGTTTTTCTCGGATGTCAATGAATTGCGGGTCTATATCGAAAATGGCGCAGCAGATACGCCTCTTGGCCGATTTGATACAGATTCAGGCGTGGAAGGCGGGCCTGCACTGGTCATGATACGCCCGCAGGCATTTGTGCGTACAACGCCTGATTACGAGGGTGCCATTGCTGCACAAGTCACGGATCAACGGTTTTTGGGGGATAAGGTTGAGTTGTCCTTGCTGTTTGAGGGATTGAACGAGGTGGTGTTTGCCCGCGTTGCGACAACGGGATGCCCGTCACTGGGTGAGAAGGCTTATTTCAGGCTTGATCCTGATCATGTACTTGTATTTGACAATGTCGGTTGAAACGCCCATTTGAAGATTAAGCATTCGACATGATTGTTGCCGTATCGCTTGTTGCGAGCGATTGGGCTTTCTGCAATAGTGCCCGGCGAAACGTGAGATAGTCCGGGTGGGCTGTTAGTTTATGGGAGAATTTATATGTCTATCGGACCATGGCAAATCGTCATTATCGTCCTGCTTCTTGTCATGCTGTTTGGGCGTGGGAAAATTTCTGAATTGATGGGGGATGTTGCAAAAGGCATCAAGAGCTTCAAGAAAGGCATTGCCGAAGACGTGGATGATGCCAAGGACAATGTAGCTGATGCCGCCAAGACCATTGAGCATGAAGCCGAAGAAGTGGCCAGCAAGGTCAAGGACAAAGCCAAGAGCTAGGTTCAGTTTTAAGCCGCATGGGTTTGCGGCTTTATTGCCTCATGCGGCCAGGGAACTTTTGTCCAGATGTTTGATTTTGGCATAGGCAGCACAGAGCTCATCCTGATCGGGATCGTCGCGTTGATCGTGATTGGCCCAAGGGATTTGCCGAAAGTGCTCAGGACTGTTGGTCAGGTGATGACCAAGGTGCGCTCCATGGCACGTGAATTTCAGGGCCATATCGAAGACGCTGCCAAAGAGGCCGGGCTTGATGACCTGAAAAAGGACATCAGCAAGGCGACAAATTTTTCGACCAAGGACCTTATGTCTGACGTTTCCCTTGAGCCGACAAAGTCGACCAAACCTTCAACCACGGATGCATCGTCTACTGCATCCGACAAGGCAGATACATCAAAGCCTGAGGATACCAAGGCATCATGAGTTCTGCCGACGACGATATTGAAGCATCAAGCGCGCCGCTGATTGAACACCTTGCAGAGTTGCGCTCGCGGCTGATCAAGTCCGTGATCGGCTTTGCTGCGATGTTTGTCGTGTGCTTCTATTTCGCCGATGTCATCTTTGATTTCCTGCTGATCCCGTATCAATGGGCAGTCGGCGAAAACCAGGAATTGAAATTGATTTTTACAGCTCCGCAGGAGTTCTTCTTTACCCAACTCAAGATCGGTATGTTTGGCGGCTTGTTTTTGGCATTTCCTCTTATTGCCACGCAGATTTACATGTTCGTAGCACCAGGCCTTTACAAGCATGAGCGCAATGCGTTCAAGCCATATCTGTATGCGACACCTGTATTGTTCGTGGCGGGGGCTTCACTTGTGTTTTTCATGGTGATGCCAATCGCCATGCGGTTTTTCATATCCTTCCAGCAATCTGGCGCTGATGGGCGTGCTGTCATTGAACTGTTGCCGAAGGTGTCGGAATATCTGAGCCTGACAATGACGTTGATTCTGGCGTTTGGTATCTGTTTTCAGATGCCAGTCATTTTGACACTGCTTGGTCGCGTTGGCATCATAACTGCCCAAGGGCTGAAGGAAAAACGCAAGTATGCCGTGGTTGGTGTGTTTGTACTGGCTGCTGTTCTGACGCCACCGGATCCATTCTCGCAGCTTGGTCTCGCCTTGCCACTGCTGCTATTGTACGAGCTGTCGATCATTACCGTGAAGCTGGTTGAAAAGAAGCAGGAAGAAGAGCAGGCGGCACGTGAGGCAGAAACCGAAGCTTGATCATGACCTCTGACATGGGTAATCCAAAAAGTCTTTAGAGCGTTGCTTTACCTGATCTGCGATGGCACCTATACAAACACTTTATTGTCCTCATCTGATAGTTGAAAACCAATGTTCGATATTCGCTGGATTGTAGATAACGCTGACACATTTGATGCAGGGCTGGCGCGCCGTGGTCTTGAACCAATGGCTGCCAGGCTGGTTTCACTGGATGAAATGCGCCGAACAAATCTGCAAACTCTTCAAGATGCCCAATCACGACGTAATTCGGCCTCGAAGGAAATTGGTGCTGCCATGGGGCAGGGAGATACTGCCAGGGCTGAAGCATTGAAGGCTGAGGTTGGTGAGCTCAAGTCGGTCATTCAAACGGGTGAAGAAGAAGAACGCCGTATCAATGATAAATTGACAGAAATTCTGAGCGGCATTCCAAATCTGCCCTTGGCTGAGGTGCCCGATGGCAAGGATGAGGCGGGCAATGTTGAAGTTCGCAAGATTGGTGAGCCACGCAAATATGCGTTTGAGCCCAAACAGCATTTCGAGATTGGTGAAGCGCTTGGTCTGATGGATGCTGAAACAGCTGACCGAATGTCGGGCGCACGATTCACAATCCTGAAAGGCGGGTTGGCCCGGCTGGAGCGTGCCATAGGGCAGTTCATGCTGGATCTGCAAACCAGTGAACATGGCTATACCGAAATCATTCCACCCTTGCTGGTGCGTGACGAGGCCATGTATGGCACCGGTCAACTGCCCAAGTTTGCAGAGGATCTGTTTCATACCGAAGACGATCGATGGCTGATCCCGACATCGGAAGTACCGCTGACCAATATGGTCAGAGAGAAGATACTTGATGCGTCTGAGCTGCCAATTCGCGTCACGGCACTCACTCCATGTTTTCGCGCAGAAGCAGGTGCAGCCGGGCGTGATACCCGCGGGATGATACGTCAACACCAGTTCTGGAAGGTTGAAATGGTATCAATCACCGCGCCAGAAACATCGCGTGATGAATTGAACCGCATGACGGGATGCGCTGAAGAAGTACTCCAACGGCTGCAGCTGCCATACAGGGTCATGGCTCTGTGCACAGGCGACATGGGCTTTGGCGCACAAATGACCTTTGATATTGAGGTCTGGTTGCCTGGCCAAAATACTTACCGCGAAATTTCCAGCTGTTCTGTTTGTGGAGACTTTCAGGCGCGGCGAATGAATGCGCGTGTTCGCGAGATTGAAGGCAAGGGCACCAGATTTGTTCACACGTTGAATGGTTCAGGACTGGCTGTCGGGCGTACGCTCATTGCGGTCATGGAAAACTACCAGCAGGCAGACGGCTCAATAGCAGTGCCTGAAGTCCTCAAGCCCTATATGGGCGGCGTTGACGTGATTGGAGCTGTATGATGCTCACTCATGCCGATGGCAGACCGTGGCGCATTCTTCTGGCCAATGATGACGGCATCAATGCACCTGGACTTGAAGTGCTTGAGGCAATCGCTGCCGAGTTGAGTGATGACGTCTGGGTTGTAGCACCTGAAACGGAGCAATCGGGGGCGGGCCGGTCCATTACGTTGTCGCACCCTTTGCGGGTTCGAGAGCTAACACCGCGCAGATATGCGATTGAAGGAACACCTGCTGACAGTGTGCTGATGGGTGTGCGCCATATCATGCCGGATGAGCCTGATCTGATATTGTCAGGCGTGAACCGCGGACAAAACATTGCTGATGACGTGACATACTCCGGCACGATCGCTGCGGCGATGGAAGGAACGGCGCTGGGCATTCGGTCCATGGCGTTGAGCCAGACATATGGAATTACCGGCACCAAGGTTCCGTGGGACACCGGCAAGATGATTGGTGCGGAGATCGTTCACAGTCTCGCTCATGTCGAGC
>JBAUGO010000289.1:0-2138 GCA_049679775.1 Anderseniella sp. | reverse complement strand
GCCTGCTGCCCATGACAAAGCTGCGCACAACATTAAAATGAACCCGAGAGGCCGCGCCAGATATTCGCCGTCACCTGACACGATCAGAACACCGAGCCCGGACATGCCCAGTGCAAGCGAGATGATCTTGTTCACGCCAATACGCTCACCCAGAAATACGGCAGACAGCAGTGCCGCCCACATGGGCATGGTGAAAGCAATGATGGCTGCCTTTGAGGTTTCGGTGACCAGCTGGCCAAAAGATGTAAAGATATTAAAGCCGAGGATCATCAACACGCTGCAAATGGCGATAGGCCATCTGTCTGTACGCGGCACCAACAGGCTGGCTCCACGCACCAGCGCAATGATTGCCAGCAATGCTGCGCCTGCAGAAAAAGCAATGGCACGGAATGTCCAGGGCGGTACTTCCCCCAGCACGTACTTTACCGCTGGCCAGTTCAGCCCCCACAGGATGCCGATTGTGATCACCAGTAAAACAGCAATAGTGTTTGGTCTCGTCATCTGCCCAGAAGGGCTCAAACATGCGCCATTGGCAAGGCCCGTATCTGCATCGCTTACATGCAAAAACCCCGGCACCTTGAAATCTCAAAGCGCCGGGGCGAGGTAACCGTCAGGAGGGAGACGGGATTACTTCGGCAGGATAACTGAATCGATGACGTGGATTACGCCATTATCGGCGGCCACGTCGGCGGTCACGACCTTGGCACCGTCGATCATGACGGCATCACCTGTTGCATTGATCATGGCTTCGGAGCCCTGGACTGTCTTTGCGCCCATTTCCTTGCCTGCAATATCGGCAGCCATCACCTTGCCAGGTACCACATGGTAGGTGAGGATTGCTGTCAGCTTGTCCTTGTTTTCCGGCTTGAGCAGGTCTTCCACTGTGCCTGCTGGCAACTTGGCAAAGGCTTCATCGGTTGGTGCGAACACTGTGAACGGACCTTCGCCCTTGAGTGTATCAACCAGACCGGCTGCCTGTACGGCCGCTACCAGTGTGTTGAACGACCCGGCAGCAATGGCTGTGTCGACAATGTCGGCTGCCTTGGCGCTGACGGCAGAAAATGCGAGAGTTGTTGCAACGGCTGTTGCGGTCAAAAGAGTACGGATACGTGTCATGTAAATGGTTCCTGATAGTTGTTTGGCCCCATAGCCGGTTCTCAAAACGTGACTTGCGCTCCGCCGGATGTCGCTTTCCCACCTGTCGAAAATGACAGCCTACATGACCGAGTTTTAATCAAACCGGGTGATCCATCACAGATTTGTCGCCAAACTTGTTTGCATAAAATTCTGGACAATGTTCTTACTATGTTCTAGTTTGCACGAATGGGAAAAATGACACTTAGATTCGCCTGTCAGGGCTGTGGAGCGGTTTATTCCAAGTGGGCGGGGCGCTGTGAAGCGTGTGGCGACTGGAATTCACTGTCGGAGGAATCCGGCATCGAAGTGCCCGTATCCGGCGCCAAGGGGGCGACAATGCCAAAGGGTCGCGCGACGCGGCTTGTTGGCCTTGAGGGCGAAACGCCCATGCCTGACCGCATCATGACGGGCATTGCCGAGCTTGACCGCGTGGCTGGTGGCGGGTTTGTCCCGGGTTCAGGCATTCTTATCGGTGGTGATCCAGGTATCGGCAAGTCCACCTTGCTGACGCAGGCTCTGGCCAGTGTGGCAAACAGCGGTCACAAGGCGGTTTATATTTCCGGCGAGGAAGCCATTGATCAGGTACGCTTGCGCGCGCGCAGGCTGGGGCTTTGCAAGTCCCCTGTCCTGCTTGCAGCCGAAACCAACGTGTCTGACATTCTCGCCACCTTGAGCGAAGGTGAACCGCCTGCCGTTGTGGTGATCGATTCAATCCAGACACTGTGGTCACCCGTGATTGAAAGTGCTCCTGGCACCGTGACCCAGCTTAGAGCTGGAGCCGAGGCACTGATCCGTTTCGCCAAGCAAAAAGGTGCCGCCGTACTGCTTGTTGGCCATGTCACCAAGGATGGCCAGATTGCCGGACCCAAGGTCGTCGAGCACATGGTGGATACGGTACTTTATTTTGAGGGCGACCGTGGTCATCAGTTCCGCATATTGCGGGCGGTGAAAAACCGTTTTGGCCCCACTGACGAAATTGGTGTTTTTGAAATGTCGGATGC
>JBAUGO010000288.1:0-1615 GCA_049679775.1 Anderseniella sp. | reverse complement strand
CCAATCCATGGTGATGCCAGTCCAGCGTCCAGCCAGTTGGTTCAGGCCGGAACGTTCCGAGTATGATCATGCAGATCGCCCAGGTGCGCGCTGCCAGTGATGGTAAAATTGATCGGCCCCCCAATGGGTGGTCCACTTGGAATACCTCAGGGGTGAAACCCGTACTTTGAGCCGGACCACTTCAGTGGGCGACGACCAGAATTGGGGGCTGGGCACCTTCAGATCTGTGCAGAAATCGCCAGAAGATGTCCATCCGTGTTGTGGTTGCCAATCAGTGCTAGACCAAGAGGTGCGCTTTTATCAGAACCGAAGGGCAGGCTCACCTGAGGCAGTCCCGCCAATCCTGCCGGACATAATATTTCAAGCGCTGCCATTCGAAATGCATTGAGCGAAGGTTCAGGCTCGGCCCGCAGCGGGGCCGCGCCCGGACTGGAGGGCGCGAGAATGATCCCATCATCGCCGATGACGTCGACGATCACTTTGGTGATCTCGGTGCGTTGCGCTTTCGCTGCGGCATGCTCTTCGGGCGTTATTGCCGCCGCCATGTCAAAGCGTTCCTTGACGCCAGGCCCGAATGAGGGCTGGACTTGGGTGATCCATTTGCCATGGACCTGCCAGACTTCAGCTGCCTGGCAAATGCGGAAAACCTCAAACCAATGCGATAACTTGCCTGGACAAATGTCGATCTCCGTCGCCGCACAGTAACGATCTTGCAGACGGTCAATCGATGCCGAAAGGGATGCTGCGCCCTCTTCGGTTGTCCGGCTCATCAGGTCACGGGCGATGAGTAGCCGCGGCTTGGTGGGCCCGGTAAAATGATCAATACCGTAGGCCTCGCCAACTGCTGCCAGTGTCGCCGGGTCCCGAGCGAACCAACCGACCGCATCAAAACTCGGCGCCAGAGCCATGGCATTGCTGAGATCAATGCGTCCGTGTGTGGTGCGTATTCCGTAAATACCGCAAAACGAGGCTGGCATCCGCACTGAGCCTCCGGTGTCACTGCCAAGACCGATGTCGACTATTCCCGCAGCCACTGCGGCGGCCGAACCTGATGATGATCCGCCGGGTACGCGATCCGGTGCAGCAGTGTTGATCGGCGTGCCATAGTGCGCATTGGCGCCCATCAGGCTGTAGGCAAGTTCATCTGTGTGAGACTTTCCAACCAGCGTTGCGCCGCCATCGAGCAATTTTTGAACCGCAGGTGCGGTGTGCACCGCTTTGGAATGTGTCCTCGCCCAATCCGGGTTGCCACCACCAGTCACATGACCAGCAATGTCGTAAAGGTCTTTGGCGACAAACGTCTTGCCAGAAAGTGGGGCTGCCGGTTCACCAGAAATCGTGAATTGCGAAACTAAACTGTTGGCTGGATCTTGCATCTTTGGTCTTACTTTGGTGTGTGGATTTCAGGGGCTTGGGTGTCTGAAGATATGCGCAGGCGAAGCAGTTCTCCGGCGGATTGCGTCTGCCATAAGCGGGATGAATTTGACGGATGTCATCAGTTGGCCTTTGGTCGTAACTGCAGCAATGTCTATAGGCAGCCTGAGCTCCGCTCAATACAAGGGATGAAAAAGTGGAAATCAATAAACCGGAAGTTCTCGCAGAAGTTCAAGCAGCA
>JBAUGO010000287.1:0-2156 GCA_049679775.1 Anderseniella sp. | reverse complement strand
TCAAGCAGCTATAATCAGGCTCTTAGTCAGCGTCGCGCGAACGCCGTTCGTGATGCGCTGATAGCAAGAGGTGCAAAGGCTGAGCATCTAACGGCGGTTGGATATGGTGAGGACCAGCCTATTGCTGACAACAAGACAAAAGAAGGTCGTGCTGCCAACCGGCGTACTGAATTCAAGGTACAAAATTGAGGGAGATGAAAAATGGATCTGTTTAATTTCAAGGATGTGATGGTTGTGTTCCATCACAATATCTGGTGGCTTCTTGCAGCACTTCTGCTTGGGCTGATTGTTGGCTGGATGACCTGTCGTCGCGTAGACGCGCGTTAGCATCAAACACAAAGGAATCAGACGTTATGCCACATCTATCCATTGAACTACTCATCATGATGCTGCTCGCTTTCTTCCTGGGCTGCATTCTTGGTTGTTTCCTGCGCAAGCTGTTTGCTACAGAGGAAGCACCTGCAGTCGCCACAGGTGCTGCTGCTGCAACGGCGGTCGCGGCAACAGCTGCTGCGCGTCCGGCACCTCGTCCTGTGCCGACTCCAGCGCCGGTTGCACCAAAGCCCGTAGCTGCACCAAAGCCCGTAGCTGCACCGATGCCGGCCGTGTCAACGGGCAAACCGTCTCGCCCCAAAGGACTTGCGGCCGCACGTGGTGGCAAGGCAGACAATCTGCAAGAAATCTCGGGCGTTGGTCCAAAGCTTGAAAAAACCCTGCATGGACTTGGTTTCTTCCATTTTGACCAAATCGCAGAATGGACCCGTGATCAGGTTGCATGGGTTGATGAGCACCTGCGCTTCAAGGGCCGTATTGAGCGTGAGGAATGGATCCCTCAGGCGAAGCTGCTTGCAGCGGGTGATATGGCCGAGTTCAGACGCAAGTACGGCACGGGTGGTTTGCGTAATTCTGCTGGTCAGCGTAAATCCGGCACTCGCACGCGCAAATCAACCAAGAAGAGCTGATTTTTCAGCTCTTTACCAAATCACATCAAATCAATGGGTCAGTGCCAGCACTGGCCCTATTTTTTTGCGATGCTCAATCGATAACAATCATGTCAATTCGTTCTTCTGCATTGACTTTACCCAAGGTTCACATTGTTATTCGGCGGGCATAAGGGGGGGAGAGGGTAGGCGACTTGGGAGAGCCGCAAAAGGAAGGTGTGCTTCAGGCCGTCAAGGCAATTGTCTTAACGGAACAATTTCGTGCGTCTGCACAACTTCAGGCTTTGCTAAAGTATGTTGTTGAGGAGGAGCTCGCAGGTCGCGGTGATCAGATAAAAGCCTATTCGATTGGCCTGGATGCCATGGGGCGCTCTGATGACTTTGACCCCCAGACAGACCCTTCAGTACGTGTTGCCATGGGGAGATTACGGTCTGCTCTAGAGGTCTATAATCTCACCGAGAGCCCTGAGTCCGATATCAGGATCGAGATTCCAAAAGGCAGCTATCGCCCCGTATTTCATGTTCGTGAAGTCTTGGACAACTCAGTGGACACATCTGGTAACCAGTCTGAGCGGAAATGGTTTACCAGCGCCCGATTGGCGTTGGCTGGCATGGTCATACTCGTTGCTGCAGGGTTGATGCTTTTGATCGAGCGCCTTGCAAAACCGCAGCTGCCTACTGAATCAAAGTATTTGGCCAAAACAATTTGGTCTTCTGCACCCCTTGCGAAGGTTCTTGTCAAGGCAAGAGCACAAACCCTTGAAAGTCTGACCATACAGAAGGAGGCGGTCAGTCTTGCCCACGACTTGAGGTCAGCCTTGAGTCGCAATGAAATCATTACGATTTTGACACCTGATCCGGT
Organism: Anderseniella sp.; assembly: GCA_049679775.1. Classification (GTDB taxonomy): domain Bacteria; phylum Pseudomonadota; class Alphaproteobacteria; order Rhizobiales; family Aestuariivirgaceae; genus Anderseniella. The sequence continues at coordinate 353 of JBAUGO010000287.1, read as the reverse complement.
GACGCAGAACCCTCCAGTCAAGGTTCTCCCGGATTTTATGGTGGAGGGCACTGTAAAAGCAGACGTGGAGGGGCGTTGGCTGTTGATTGACATGATTGATTACCGGTCGTCTGTCCTGGTGTGGTCGAGGCGGTACCAGTTAAGCCCGCCTGATGGAGTTTTTTCTACCGAACTGGTGATCAGGACAATCGCCGGTGATCTGGGCAACCAGTTGCTGGGAGCTACTCGTCATGCGCTCGAGAGGCGAGATATAAATACATTGAAAGCGCCTGAACTTGCGTTGTTGTCAACGTGGGTGCCAGGGCCTGAGAGAAACAATCTTGCCTGGGAGTTGCGCAGGGTAGATCTGGCGC
>JBAUGO010000286.1:0-5349 GCA_049679775.1 Anderseniella sp. | reverse complement strand
GTCAAACGTGGCATTTCACCGGATGAGCGCCACTATCTGCCGGCATTCCCCTACACGTCCTATGAAAACATGGACGACGGCGATGTCCTCGATATCAAGGCCTATATCGATACATTGACCCCGGTCTCAAGCCGCAACAGGCAAGCCGAATTGCCCCTGAACCTGCCTGTTGAAACCATCATGCGCCGTGGTTTGGGCATTTGGAAAATGACCACAGGCTTTGAGCCTCTGGAATGGAAACCGGACCCAACAAAAGATGCCGTATGGAACCGAGGCTCCTATCTGGTTGAAGGCCCGGGGCACTGTGCAGAATGCCATACTCCGCGCACTCTCCTCATGGCGATGGACCGCACGAAATGGATGCAAGGTGGGCCTCACCCTGAAGGCATCGGCAAAGTACCATCACTGGTCAACCTGAAAGAACGAGGCCGCTTCAAGGACGCCAATGATCTGGCCACGGCACTGGAATTTGGTGAAACCCTTGGCTACGACAAGATGTCGTCAGGTGGTATGGCAGCAGTTCAAACCAACATGTCCAAACTTCCAGCCAAAGACCGCCTCGCCATAGCCACATATATCATGAGCCTTGAATAGAGGCCTTTCAGCTTCAAGCCTTACCTGTATTTTTCAGGTAATAGTTGGCTTTGCGCCCATAGATCAGCCCTCGCAACAGATTACGTGCCTTCTCGGACCTGCGCAGCGGATCAATAATCGCGCGCGCAACATCATGGGCAAATACCTTGGCAGCATCAGCCATCGGCCAGGTGCCAGGCGCTGACTGTGCAAAACCAAAACGACGAAGTGTGGCATTCATCATGCGTATCTTGTTGAGACGAATGACCTGAGGTGTTTTCCACGTCATGGCCATGGAAATGCAATATTCGCCACCGGTACGCACCCAATGGGGATGTGTGTAGGGAATATGGACACCATCACCGGCATTCAGGACGAACCTGACAGCACGATCCTCAAAGGCATCTTCATAATGCTGATTGCGATGTTTTGACGGAGCGATCTCAAGTGCTTCTTCAGACACAAGCGATCGATCTGCATTGTCGAAGAGATGGACAAATTTCTCGCCGCGAATTTGCACGAGCACGTTTTCTTCCGCATCAAAGTGAAACGGCGTGGTTGAATGCGCCGAAGATACAAACACAAAACCCTGCAGGTCAAAAAACTGGTCACGCGCCTTTCCGGACGCCAATGACAATTCAGCGACAAATGTTTCAAGCAACGCCTTGTATTGCGGATCATGTTCAACATTCTTGATCACCATCCAGGCATGACAATTCTCGATCTGGGCAATAACCTCGTCCACTGCCATATCAATACCCGGTACGTCCTCAGGCCTCACACCTGGCGGGACATCACCTGAGTTGTATTCAATCCGGTCACCGGGCATGGATCGGGCAAGCTCGATCAGTCGCGGCAATTGAAACAGTTTGTGATCCTGCAAGGAATGGCTGATCCGAAACGGCTCACGATACAGTTTTGTAGAGTCCTGTGGAGCAAGTGTAACAGTGGCAGTCATGAGCCTTTTCCTCTTTTGAGTATCTTTTTCAAGCTTGTGAGTGATGTGTTCCGCATGGTTTCAAGGTGGGCGAAAACCTGAAAAGCAGCGCGTGAGCGAGCAGGATTACCAATCATCACGTCGCGCACGCACAGTCGGTCTTTCCACAAATGATCAATCATCGGGTGATTGGGTGCTGCACAACTGTCAACAAACATCACTGTGTCATCTTCAAATAGCGAGCGCGTAGCCTCAAGTACCAGCAAGACACCAGGTGAAAACCTTGCCAATGTCTCGTCATAGGCAATCTTGACGATCCAGCAATTGGAGCCTTCGCGCGTACCAAACATCATGGCAACAGGCGTGTCATCCAGGCTCATGCGCCAACACATCAGCTTCTGCGATCTTGCAAAACGTGCCATGCTTTCCTTCAGGAACGCGCTCAGATTGTCTGATTGACCAATGGCTGTGCCATGATGGCCTTTCCATCCAGCCTGTTCCAGTTTCAGGAATTCATCAATCCACGTGTCAAGTGCTGCCCCTTGTGGTGCTTCATTGTCCATTCGCAATGACCCGGTCTCAGCCAGTCGCGTTTTAAGGCGGCGAAATTCCTTACGGCGCTTGCGCGAGAACGTTGTCTCAAGCCATGCTGCATAATCACCATTACAATGCAGGCTGGCCCGCTTGCGGTCCTCAAAAAACTTGATGGGCGCACCGATTGCGCGGCATGCCTCGACCAGTACACTTGATACAACCTGATGGCCAGTCAGATGAGGCAACATCAGGACAGGCACATCCAGGGTTTCAAAGGCATTTGACAACATGGCAGCACATGACCCGGCCGGATCTACGCACGAAAGCAATGGTGTGCCCGAAATGGGAAAATCACCCATGAAGCTCTCGGCGTGGGAAACTGGCAAACCCCAACGCCATTTCCTGACCTGCATCATGGAAAAAGCCCCAAGCCTGCCATCATCTGTCATTGCATGCACGGGATGAACATCCTGTTGTGTACTGCAATTGTTGACCAGTGGCTGGATCCATTGCGGCATCAGCGTGAAATTGGGTTCCAGCGCATTGGCAGACAGAGCTGTCACATCGCTGGCAAGATCATCCAACCCGGAACGGGCGATGCCTGACAGTGAGTTGAGTTGCATCTGCATGTAAGTGACCTGCTTCAGATTGAAACTTGTCCTGTAAGTGCAGCATAAACCGTACCAAATTAACTAATGTGATTGGCTAAACCGGACCTTGGGTTAACAAATCCTTTCAGCCCACAAACCCACCCTTGTCGAGATAAGCCTGCTCTTGATCTCTCATGGGTCGACCCAGCACCTTGTTGCGATGGGGAAATCTGCCAAATCGAGCAATGATATCACGGTGCTCAATCGCAAATGGCAGTGTTGCTTCCATTCCAGGTTGACTGCACAGTTCCACGCAACGCTCCTGATCAGCCAGCAATTCCGAGTGCATGAACGGCATATAATACCAGCGCTTTAGCGATGGATCACCCAACGCATCATCGCCAAGCTCTATGGCACGAACCGCCAAGGCTAGTGCCTTTTTATCTGCCGCAAACATGGCCGGTGTACCTCGTTTGAGATTGCGGCTCATCTGGTCAAGCAACAATATAAGTGCCAGGCGACCATCTCGTGTCTGTGCCCAGTCATCAAGCTCACCTGCGACAGCAACTGCATGAATGTCACCAAACTGCGAACGCAGTCCGGCATCAAAGTCATCGTTCGCCCTGAACAAGACTTCATCTGGCAGATCCAGCCAGAAGTCAGTGATATCCTGCGGTTTCATGCGGGACCACTACCACCAAATGCAACATCGCGACGCGCCGACCTAATGGAAATGGAATATCCCGCAACAACATCAATCAACGATATGAACATGAGCATGAAGAATGGAGCTGTGCCAGCCTCGCGCACCAGCAGAAACTCTACCAGGGCAACAATAAACACTGCCGTAGACATGATATGGTCAATGATGGTGAAGCTGCCCACACGCGCGGCCTTGAGGACTTCACAAAACAGCAGAAACAGTGCAACCAGAATGAGAATGTCCGCCCATTGCAGACGCAATAGCGCGCCTGACATCATCTCAACGCGCCACGCCTCCGACCACAACCAGTTCTGGTCAGTGAACGCCATGATATTATAGGCAATCAATGCCAGTGAAATGAGCGGGAATGCCAGCAGATATCGCATATAAAGCCTCGTGAATCAGTTTGAATCATGCACGAACCTACCATGGCCGCAACAAACGAATAAGGGCCAGTGAAGAAAAGCTTCACCAGCCCTAAACTCATTTTCAAAGCACAGGACCGTTTCAGGTCCATGTGTTTACAACGTCAGATCAAAACTCGCCCTTGGGCTCAAGAATCTGCTTGCCCTTGTACATGCCGGTCTTGAGATCGACGTGATGGGGGCGATGCAGCTCACCAGTCTGCTTGTTTTCAACATAGGTGGCTTCAGCCATCTTGTGACCTGAACGGCGCATACCGCGCTTGGAAGGCGAGGTTTTTCGCTTTGGAACAGCCATGACAAACTCCGTTTATTGGGCGCTACAGTGATGCCAATCACCCTGCAGCTACCTGAATATTCTTGATCGGTTAAACCGGGATGGGGCGGCTTATAACTTGTACGCGAACAAAATGCCAGAACTGATTTCCATCTGATCAAGATGTCATTCAACCGACGATGAACCGAAAATGAACGCAGCGTTCAGGCTCACTTCAGTCGTGAATGGGTAAGTTGAGGACACTTAAACGAATAACAACGTGCCCACAAACCAGATCAAACTCAAAAAAGGAAACTCTCATGTTCAAGAAAACAGCAATCGCAGCAATCGCAGCACTCACCATCGCCGCTTCCATGGCATCACCCGCACAGGCTCTCTCCAAGAAGGGCGCCATCGCACTCGGAGCGTTCAGCGCAGTTGCGATCGGAATTGCAGCAGCTCATGCCAATGACGGTTATCATGATGGTTATCATGGTCACAGGTACAACCCACGTGGAGCTTACAAGCGTGCGGCACGCCAATGCGCATATCGTTACGGTTGGCGCACATGGCGCTGGGAGCGTTGCATGGACCGCCGCGGCTTCTGATTTAGTCTTCAAGTCAATCGAGCATTACACCGTTGGGCCAGCCCAGCGGTGTTTTGCTGTTCGCTGAGGATACTAGAGGCGTGACTTTACATCAGTCAACAAGGCATCAGCCCCTTTTGACAGCAAAGCAAGGTCTGACCCGCACGCCACGAACGAAAAGCCTTCGTTCAATAGCTCGGCTGCAAATCTGGCATCAAATACCAGCGTACCAACAGGAACACCGCGCGCAATCAGCTTTTTGGCCACAGGCATGATGCAATCCCAAACCGCTGGGTGCATGGGTTGCGCCAGATGACCAAGGTCAGCGGCAATATCATTTGGCCCAAAAAACACACCATCCACACCTTCAACATGGGCGATCTCTTCAGCAATATTCATGGCTGATAAAGTCTCAAGCTGCACAAGAACGGCTGTTTCCTGATCTACCCGGGAAAAATAATCGCTGACCCGGCCAAACGCATTACCGCGCTGCGCCCCGCTGACACCGCGAACACCTTTTGGCGGATATCGAGTGGCCGAGACAGCGGCTTTTGCCTCGTCAACCGTCTGCACCATTGGAAACAACAATCCAGGTGCACCGAGATCCAGCAAACGCTTGACCTTCACAGCTTCGTTCCAGTCCGGCCTTACAATTGCGGTAGCGCCACCTGCTGAAAGTGCCTGTAACTGGCCAAGTACCAATTGCACATCATTGGGTGAATGCTCCATGTCCAGCAGCACCCAGTC
>JBAUGO010000285.1:0-5679 GCA_049679775.1 Anderseniella sp. | reverse complement strand
CTGTACATGCGTTCGCGGTGGACCCGGAGCGTGGTGTGTATGTGCTGGGGATTTTGTGTGTCTTCATCGGCGGTGCGTTGTCGCTATACGCATGGCGTGCGCCGACCATCAAGGCTGGCGGCCTGTTTGCTCCCATCAGTCGTGAGGGCGCACTGGTGCTGAACAACCTCATTCTGACGGCAGCTTGTGCATCTGTATTCATTGGCACGCTTTATCCCCTGGTGCTGGAATCGATCACGGGTGAGAAAATATCTGTTGGTCCACCTTACTTCAATTTGACCTTCGGAATCTTGATACTACCCTTGCTCTTACTCGTGCCAATCGGACCGCTGATGTCCTGGAAGCGAGCCGATATATGGGGGGCAACACAACGCCTTTGGACGGCAGCTGTGATTGCTCTGGTGGCAGGTATTGCAGCGGCGGCGTGGCAGTGGCGTGGACCTTGGCTTGCACCATTTGGAATTGCGCTTGGGGTATGGTTGATAGCAGCAAGTATTCAGGAGATGGTTGCTCGCACAAAGGTAATGTCTGTTCCATTTAATGTTGCCTGGTCCAGACTTAAGGGTCTTCCGGGAGCTGCATGGGGCATGATGCTGGCGCATGCTGGTGTCGGCGTCATGGTGGTTGGGATTGTTTCCATCACGGCATGGAAAGAAGAGATCGTCACTGTACTCAAGCCTGGCGAAACCATGGAAATTGGAGGTAAGGAAGTCACTTATCTAGGTGAATCTCCGATAACCGGACCAAACTATACGGCTGAACGTGCACAGTTCAAGATTTCATCCGGCGGTAAACATGTGTCTGAAATCTGGTCAGAGAGGCGCATTTTCAAACCGTCCAACCAACCTACCACGGAGGTTGGCATTGAACCGTTTGCAACCGGCGATCTTTATGTGGTCATTGGTGATCGAGCAGGCTCAAACGGGCGCACAGTTCGGTCATATTTTCATCCGCTGGTCTGGATGATCTGGCTGGGTGCAGCGTTCATGTTTGTTGGTGGGGCATGCTCCATATTTGATCGTCGCTATAGGGTGGGTGCGCCGAAAAGAACCGTGTCTCAAACCATACAGCAACCAGCAGAATGATGTCACACCTGCTCAAAAACTTCGTTATTTGCGCTGTCATGGTCATGACAGTTTTACTTCAACCCGCTCATGCTGTGCAACCTGATGAAGTGCTCAAGGATCCAGCCCTGGAGCAGCGTGCACGCGAGCTGTCTGCAAAAATGCGCTGTCTTGTCTGCCAGAACCAGTCAATAGACGATAGCGATGCACCCCTTGCCAGGGATTTGCGGATATTGATCCGCGAAAGGCTCACAATTGGGGACAGCAATGACCAGGTGGTGGACTATCTGGTCTCCAGATATGGTGAGTTTGTCCTGTTGAAACCTCTACTGAGCCCCAAGACCATCATACTATGGGTCGGGCCATTTGCCATTCTGCTGTTCGGTGCGGCCATGCTGTATGTTCGCCGGCGCAAGGGTAATGAGCTCGCAGTGCCGGAAGAAGCATTGTCACCAAGCGAAGAAAATCGACTGAAAGCGATATTGAACAAAAAGGATTGATGCCAATGACTGTGCACTCCAGTCGTATCGATTTTCCAGGATCGCAAGGTGCAACACTGTCTGCAAGACTTGATATGCCCTCAGGCAAGGTGCGGGGATATGCGCTTTTCGCCCACTGCTTTACCTGCTCGAAAGACATCTTTGCCGCAAGCCGGATATCGTCAGCACTTGCTGAACGTGGCATTGCTGCACTTCGTTTCGACTTTACCGGATTGGGTGCCAGTGACGGTGAATTTGCCAATACTGACTTTTCATCAAATGTATCAGACCTCGTAGCTGCCGCAAACTGGCTTCGGGAAAATCATCGCGCGCCTGATTTGCTTATTGGCCATAGTCTTGGTGGAGCAGCTGTTCTGGCTGCTGCCAAGGATATGCCGGAAGTTAAGGCTGTTGCAACCATTGGTGCCCCAGCCGACGCTAGTCACGTTCTGCATAACTTTCACGCAAGCGTTGATCGCATTGAAGCAGACGGGCAAGCGGAGGTGACGCTTGGTGGTCGCCAGTTCACTATCAAAAAGCAGTTTTTGGAAGATGTCCGTGGGGCCAAACTTACCGATAGCATTGCGGGGTTAAAGCGTGCGTTGATCGTGTTTCATGCTCCGCTCGACAATATTGTCGGAATTGAAAATGCGTCGGCAATATTTTCCGCAGCCAGACATCCTAAAAGTTTTGTCTCCCTCGATGGCGCCGATCATCTACTGTCACGGCGTTCTGATGCTGTGTTTGTTGCTGATCTGTTGTCTGGATGGGTAAATGCGATATTGCCCGAAACACAAACGGATATTGGCGTTCCTGAAGGTGTGGTGAGGGTCAGCGAAACAGGACAAGGGAAATTTCAGCAAGACGTTATGGTAGGCACCCATCATTTGCTGGCGGATGAACCTGTTTCTGCGGGTGGGAATGCATCAGGCCCTGATCCATACGACTATTTATCCATGGCCCTGGGGGCGTGTACTTCAATGACATTGCGTATTTACGCCTCCTTCAAGAAGCTCGATCTGGGCAAGGTCACAGTGGATGTCACGCACGGCAAGATTCATGCGAAAGACTGTGAAGAGTGTGGGGAAGGGATAACTGGTAAGATTGACCGGTTTGAGCGGGTTATCAGCGTGGATGGTGATATAGCGCCAGAATTACGCGACAAGCTGGTCGAGATAGCTGGCAAGTGCCCGGTTCACAAAACACTCGAAGCACATTGTATCGTCGTGACAAAGATCGCAGACAAATGAAACCCGAAGCCTGATTTGGATTAACAAGGTTTAATAAGCCGGAAATGGTGGCGTAATACGCCATTGGATATTCTCGTTTGCATCAAGATCAATTCCAACTCCCCAGCAAACGGAGACAAATCCAGGATGTCACTCAAAAACATAGCCCTTACGAAACGTCGTGGCCCGGTTTACTCATTGATAATTGCATCTCTGCTTGGTGCAACCGCGTTAACCGGTATTGTCGGCTACACGGGCTCTCTTGCTCCAGCCTCGGCACAGTCTGCTGTATTCAACAATGCACCTGCCCAAGGTTTTGCCGATCTGGTCGAAACTGTCATGCCGTCTGTGGTGTCTGTGCAGAGCAAGTATGTCCCAGTGGTCACGCAAGGCGATGATGAACTCAACGGCAATGACCGCCGCTTTCAGTTTGGTTTTCCAAACGGTCTTGAGGACTTTTTCCGCGGTCACCCCAACTCGCAACAACGTGGCTTTCCATCGCCACGCAGCCGTGGTGGCACGTCTCAAGGTTCAGGTTTTATCATTTCTGAGGATGGCTATGTTGTAACCAACAATCACGTCATCAACGGTGCCAACGAAGTAAGTGTAAAGTTTTCCGACGGTCGGGAGCTGGATGCCCGGGTTATTGGGACGGATCCTAAAACAGACCTGGCCTTGTTGAAAATTACAGGCAATGTCACGTTCAAGCCAGTGAAGTTCGCGACACAAAAACCACGTGTGGGGGATTGGGTGCTGGCTGTGGGTAATCCCTTTGGCCTTGGTGGCACCGTCACAACAGGCATTATATCGGCATCCGGTCGTGATATTGGTGCTGGTCCCTATGATGATTTCCTGCAGATTGATGCGCCCATAAATCGCGGAAACTCTGGTGGTCCTGCTTTCAACCTCAAGGGTGAAGTTGTGGGCATCAACACCGCTATATTCTCTCCATCAGGGGGCAGTGTAGGCATCGGGTTTGCCATACCTGCTTCAACGGCAGAAAATATCATTGCCGATCTCAAGGATGATGGAAACGTCACCCGCGGCTGGCTTGGTGTTCAGATTCAAGCTGTTACAGAAGACATTGCCACCAGCTTGGGACTGTCGCAAGCCAAGGGCATACTGATAGCCGATGTAACAGAAAACTCACCAGCTGAAAAATCCGGTTTGAAGCAAGGCGATACAATCTTGAAGGTTGGGGCCGACGAAGTGGCTGCTCCAAAGGAATTGTCGCGCGCAATTGCCAAAATCAAACCTGGAACTGATGTGGAGATGACGGTGTTCCGGTCTGGCAAAGAACGCTTGATGAAGGTGACAATCGGCACCATGCCTGGTGAGAAACAGGTTTCTGCTTTGTCCGATGTTCCCGCTGAATCAACAGAAGACAACAAGCTTGGCCTGGCGCTTGAGCCAACAGAAACAGGTGAGGGTGTCCTTGTTGCTGATGTTCTCGAAGGTTCACCCGCTGCCAGGCAGGGCATACGCAAAGGCGATGTAATCCTTGAGGTAAATGGCGCAACAATTGATCAACCTGAAGCTCTTGTTGCGGCAGTTCGCCAGACCACAAGGTCTTCGGAGAAGGACCCTGTTTTGCTTTTGGTCAAAAACAATGAAGGTCAGCGTTTCGTTGCCCTTAAAATTGCAAAGGGCTGATCCTATATAGACAGAAGTGACGGTGTGGCGTCTGCCCCTCTGAACCTCGCATCGTCATTACGTGCCTTCGTGCGCCTGACTGACATTTTGGCTTGCCCTCCGCCTCCCCCTGCAAAGTGGCCTGCCAAAACACAAAGTGCACGAAGGCACACATTTATGTATGATTTGATGTATTACGACCTTGATCTGTAATAGTTTTGAATTGGCTAAGGCATGAGAATACTTGTTGTTGAAGATGATCGCGAAGCAGCTGGATGGCTGGAAAAAGGCTTGAAGGAGGAAGGTCATGTTGTGGATGTGGTCCGCAACGGCACAGACGGCCTCGCAATGGCACTTGAAGAAGGGCATGATGTTGTGATCATGGACCGGATGCTACCTGGCATGGACGGCTTGAGTGTTGTCAAAACAATGCGTAGCGAAGGAGTTGTCACACCTGTTCTCATTCTCTCAGCTCTTGGTGAGGTGGATGACAAGGTGATGGGACTGCGTGCCGGCGGTGATGATTATTTGGCCAAACCTTATGCGTTCACTGAATTACTGGCGCGCGTGGAAACACTGGGCAGGCGTCCTTCAACTGAGCCGCATAAGACGAAACTACAGGTTGCTGATCTTGAAATAGATCTACTAGCGCGCAAGGCAACGCGTGCTGGTCAGGATATTCTATTGCAACCACGCGAATTCAAGCTGCTGGAATACCTTATGCGAAATGCGGGTTCTGTTGTAACGCGCACCATGTTGCTGGAAAATGTCTGGAATTATCATTTTGATCCCCAGACAAATGTCATAGATGTTCATATTTCCAGACTTCGGGGCAAGATCGACAAGGAGTTTGATGCGCAACTTTTGCATACTGTTCGTGGGGCAGGATATACAATTCGCGCAGGTGCCTGATGGTGCCAAATCTGAAATTGCTACGCACCTCTACCTTCCGTCTTGGTGCAGTTTACCTCACCGTATTTGCAATTTCGGTTGGTGCAATCCTTGCCTATATATACTGGAACACTGCAATCCTGCTGGAACGGCAAACACAAGACACCGTTGAGGCAGAAGTACAAGGCCTGGCAGAGCAATATCGAATTCGAGGACCGCGCGGCCTGCTCGAAATCATCAATGCACGCAGTAGTGAAGCAGATGGTGCCGTTTATATTCTGACCAATTCAGTGGGAAGGCGCCTGGCTGGTAATCTTCTAGCCCTTCCTGCTGAGGCTGTAGGTGAACGTGGTACTATAGATTTCAAGTTTCCCTATGATACCG
>JBAUGO010000284.1:0-2801 GCA_049679775.1 Anderseniella sp. | reverse complement strand
ACCGATCACATGATGCATTACACCTGCCACTTCGACCGGCGCGGCCAGATTGTCGATGGTCAGTTCTACTACTACCCCGCAGAACCCGCCGCATATAGCCAGAACTATGCCGACGGCAATGCCGGCGGGCCGGACAACTGGCGCGTCTCGGGCGTGGCCAACAACGATGTGCTTTATGTGCACCGCTCTGCCAACCTCGCCAGCCCGCGCATCGGCTCGCTGCCACACAATGCCCGGGGCGTTCGCAACTATGGCTGCCAGTGGTCCGACCACGACAAGGGTACATGGTGCGAGATCGAATGGCAGGGCCTGCGCGGCTTTGTTGCCCAACTATATCTTTCAGAAGATAATTGATCAGGATCGAGCAACTAGAATTACGGGATGGCATTTAATCGAATATGCAGAAGGAGATTATGCACCATGAAATCATTCTTAAAAAACAGCTTGCTGGCCACAATTGTCGCAATAACCGGTTTCGGCGTGCTCACTGTCAGCAATGACGAGGTTAATGCACAAAGCTTCAACTGTTCCAAGGCATCGACCCAGGTGGAGAAGATGATCTGCGACAACCCGCGCCTTGGCGAACTCGACAGCGATCTTGCCGGAGCCTATCAGACCGCTTTACGCGATTCTCCATGGGCATCGGCCAACCGCCGGATTCGCGCTGACCAGAAGGCATGGATTGCACGTCGCGACCGTTGCAACAATGCGGGTTGCCTCCGTCGACTTTACCAGATGCGGTTGGGCCAACTACATGCCGAAGTCGATGTTGACGGTAATGACGGCAACGGTGCACTTGCAGGTTCCGGTGGTAATGCCAACCCAGGCCGCATGATGGCCATTTGCCGTGACCGCGCCGTACACGTGTTCCATATACGAGCAGGTGACGTTGAAACCAAGTATGAGGGCCAGCGCACCGACGGCACGCATGCGGTCAACGGTACGGTCTTTATCCGTCGACATAATGAAACCTTTCAGTGTTCATTTAACTCCAGCGGCAGCCAGATTGTGCAGTTCGTGGTAAATTAACCTTAATTACCAGAGCCTACGAATTGACGCGTTTTTCAAATTCAGGAGCTAGCTAATGACCAAGATCAATCGGCGAACACTAGGAGGCATTGGCCTGTCAGCCATTGCAGCGGGGTTGGTTTCAACGCCTGTGGCATTTGGTGCAATGACGCAAGGCCAACAAGTAGAGAGCCCCGAGAACATGCAGCCAGGGGACTTTACCTGGCATCCCGAACGCTCCCCGAGCGGACCGGTTGCGATCATCGTATCAATCACCGATCAACAGGTACATATCTATCGCAATGGCATACGCATCGCGGTATCAACCTGCTCCACGGGTAAACCGGGGCATGAAACACCCACAGGCGTGTTCACGATCCTGCAGAAAGACAAAAACCACAAGTCGTCCACGTACAGCAATGCGCCAATGCCCAATATGAACCGGCTGACCTGGTCGGGCATCGCTCTGCATGCAGGTCAACTCCCCGGTTACCCGGCCTCTCATGGTTGCGTGCGGCTGCCGATAAAGTTCTCGCAACTGCTTTTCACTGTGACACACCTTGGAACGCCAGTGATCCTGGCAGGTAGTCACAGCCAGCCAAAGCAGGTGGTGCACCCCGGAATGGTGCTATCTGATTATGCCGAGCACGAGTTTGAACAACTGACCAGCAAACATTTCAAGACGGTAGCTGCGCAACGCATTCCGCAACATGAGGAAGGGCACACGGCAACTTCTGTTCTGATTTCCAGTTCCACTCAGGAAATCATGGTGCTGGAAAACGGGCGCATAATTGCCACCGGAAAGGCTTATATCAAGAATCCAACTCAACCTCTTGGCAATCATGTATTCATTCTAGAGAAGCCACATGACGGGCGAAAAGGGCTTGCCTGGCACGCTATTGGCCATCACCCGAAAGCAAATGCCAACTTCAACCATCCCGAGGAAGACACAATCAAGCGTTTGGGTGCAGACAAACCGATCATAGACGCAATTCAAAAGCGGATGCACCCTGGTCTTGTAATGGTAATGTCGGACTTGCCTTTACACGAAGACACTCGTTCTGCCCATAACTTTGTCATCGCAGTAGAGGACAATACTTGATCATGCGGAACCTCCATTTACTGGCAGCAGGCATTGCGGCAACTTTGTTGGTGACCCCTGCCCTGGCCCAATCCGGGCCAACGTTCGATTGCAGCAAGACATCACATGAGATTGAGGAACTGATCTGCAAGGACGAGGAACTGTCGAGCAAGGATCGCAAGTTAGCCGAGGTCTACAAACAGGCTATTGCCGCGATGGAAAAGGTTGACGCCGGAGGCGCTGAAGCAATCTCGGAACTCAAGACCATGCAACGTGGCTGGATCAGCGGACGCAATGACTGCTGGAAGGCGGAAGACAAACGGCAATGCACATCCGACAATTATGACAAGCGTACTGCCTTCCTGCAAGCTCGCTACTTCCTCGTGGAAGGCGGCCAGCCTGTGTTCTACACCTGCAATAAAAATCCCGCAGATGAGATCGTGGCCACATTCATCCCCTCTGACCCTCCGTCCGTGCGCCTTGAGAGAGGCGACAGCGTGGAAGTTGGTGTTTTGTCACCAAGCGGCTCCGGTTCACGATATGATGCAGACTTCGGAGTATTTTTCTGGACACAGGGCGACGAAGCTCAGGTTGCCTGGCCACAGGACAATGAATTCAGCTGTGTGGTGCGCAAGTGAGAACGATCTGCAAGATTGTGACCGGAATTTATGTACTTCTGTGCGTGGGAGCACTAGCCATCATCCCATTAAAT
>JBAUGO010000283.1:0-5515 GCA_049679775.1 Anderseniella sp. | reverse complement strand
ACTGCTGCAGTACTCCGAAAAATCAGGTTTCCAATCGGAATACGCCGCGCCTCGATTTCCATCCCGCGGCTGAGCCAAACGGCGATAATTCCACCCCCTAGATTGGCACCAAGGATCATCGGCAGGGCCACTTCGATTGGCAACATGTTTCCACTTGCGAATGTCACGAACAATAAAACAGTGGCCACGGATGAATGCACGAGCCAGGTAATCACCGCTGCCCCCAAGAACGCTGTCAGAGGATCACCGCGCAAATATCCCATTATTCCTGGTAACAATGCACTTTCACGCAACGGTTCTATTGCCTGACCGACCATCTGCAAGGACAGCAAGATGAATGCGATGCCCAGAATAATACGTCCAGTTTGCTTTATGCTGCGGGCCTCAAACTTCAAAAACATCGTGGCGCCGACCAACAACATAAACGGGATCAATCTGGATAAATCAAACGACAGAATCTTGACCACCAGTGCAGACCCTAAATCCGCTCCGAGCAACGCCGCTATGCCTGTTGACACAGTTAAAATTCCACTGGTCACGAAACCTGCTGCCAAAATGGCAACAGCTGTCGAACTTTGCAAAACGACAGCTAGCACCATGCCGACAATCGCCATTTGTGCCGTGCCGCCCTTTGCCCAACGCAACGCCGATTTCAGTTGTGTACCATGGGCGCGTTCAACTCCGGTTCGAACCATGCGAACCGCCCACAACAGCAACATCACAGCCCCGGCAAGATGGATAAGGAAAGCGATTGGAACCATTTCATTCCTCAATTTCGACCCCAAATACCTTGTTGGTCGACGCGCTGCAGAACGTCATTGTGCACGCTTGCATTGATCGTGCAAATCGTTAACTTCAATACTTGTATAAACTCTATCGATGGAAGGTGGTTGATATGCGATATGTCCAGCTTCGTGCATTTCACTATGTCGCTATTTATGGTGGTTTTTCCCGTGCGGCCAACGAGCTCTTCCTGACCCAACCCGCAATCTCGGATCAGGTCCGCAAGCTGGAGGAAGAGTACGACATCCTTTTGTTCAACCGCCATAAGAAACAGGTCGAAATAACTCCTGCTGGTCAGAAGCTTCTGGAAATTACACGGCGATTGTTTGACAGCGAAGAACAGGCGCAGGAATTGTTGAGCGAAAGTCGGGCAACGCGCACAGGTACCTTGCATATTACTGCTGACAGTGCGGTACATGTACTAAATATACTCGCAAGGTTTCGCGAAAAGTACCCTGGTGTCGTGATAAAGATCAGCCAGGGTAACACAGAAACCATAACTGAAAGCCTGTTGCGATATGAGACCGATATCGGGATTGTCGGTGAACTGGCTCTGGGACATGGTTTTGAAACTGTTGCCCTAAACTCAAGCCCGATTTCCGCCTTTGTTGCGCTAACTCACCCGCTAGCCAAGCGCAAATCTCTAGGCTTTAAGGATCTTCTTGATCTGCCTCTGGTTCTGCGCGAGGCCGGCTCCAAGACACGCAAGAAGTTTGAAGAGGCAGCATCGGCAAAGGGGTTCACCTTTCGGGCTGCCATCACAGCAGAGGGCCGCGAAGCTGCGCGCGAGATCGTTGCTTCGGGGGTTGGGGTAGGGTTTGTGTCAGCCGCCGAATTTGGTGACGATCCCCGGCTTGTCCGTATTCCGCTGGAAGATGAGGGTCTGATGATGATGGACGAAACCTTGATTTGCTTGCGCGAGCGACGCGGTGGCAAACTCGTCAGCGCGTTTCTGTCAATCGCACAGGATCTTGAAAACAATACTGCGGCTGACGACTAAACACTTTTCAATCGCTCAATGTGCCGGAACGACGCTGGCTAAGCACCATCAAGGCGTCGGCAAGGTTTTCATCGGAAATGTTGTAGTCGCCTGCCTCAACCCTGATCTTGTGAGCCTCATGCAACACGTCTGCATGGGTAAAGCCGAACGGCGGGTCAAACTTGTAGCAAGCCAGCTCCATCAGTTGACCCAGTGGATCACGGAAATACAGCGAGTCCATGAACCCCCGGTCAATGTCACCTGAGTTGGAAAAGCCAGCTGCCTCCAACCGTTCTCCAGCTTGTGTATAGGTGGCGCGTGATACGATGAAAGCAAGGTGATGCAGGTTTCCAATGCCGTTGGGGTTTGGTCTTGCATCAGGCACCCAGTCTTCGCTGGTAAAAATGGTAATGAGGCGACCATCACCTGGATCAAAATACAAGTGATTGATGTCAGGTGCATCGAGATTGGGCTGTTCAAAAACAAATGGCATGCCCATTATGCCTTCCCAGAAATCAATCGATGTCTGGCGGTCAGCTCCATTGAGAGTAATGTGGTGAACCCCTTGTGTCTGGATAACGGCCATCAGTTGTTCCAATCGTGTTGTTGTTCAATTTCGCGTACTTCGGTTTTCAGTATCTTGCCATAATTGCTCTTCGGCAAGGCAGTGACAAAGCGGTAAGCCTTGGGTCGCTTGAACCTGGCCATATGGTCCAGGCAATACGCATCCACCTCTGCTTCCGTGAGGTTCGCGCCTTGCTCGCACACCAGATAGGCAATGACGATCTCACCCCAGTCTGGATGGGGCCTGCCAATGACACAAACCTCAGCAAGCTGTGGCATTTGCAGCAGAACCTCCTCTATTTCCCTAGGATAGATATTGGTGCCTCCCGAGATAATCATATCTTTTGATCGATCAGTGATAGTGAGGTAACCGTCTTCGTCAAACATACCGACATCACCAGTCCACAGCCACCCATTCTTCAAGGCGTGGGTGGTCGCCTTTGAGTTGTTCCAGTAGCCGGACATGACAGTATCGCCACGACAGACGATTTCACCTTTTTGTCCGGCTGGTAGCGTCTGACCTTCGCTATCCACCACTTGCACATGGACACAACTGTCGGCCACACCAGCTGAGCCCAGTCTGTGCCGCCATTTGGGATGATCGCGATCTGCAATGGTGTCGCGCGACAGATGCGTGATGGTCATGGGGCTTTCTCCCTGACCATACAATTGCGCAAGTCTTGGCCCAAACCGGTCGAGTGCCGTTATGCAGTCTTCCACATACATTGGGGCGCCACCATAGATGATCAGCTTGAGATTGCTCACGTCGGCCTCAACCTGGCTGGTTGCCAGTCGCCGCACCATGGTAGGCGCAGCAAACATCGATACGCCTTTCCAGTGAGCAATCAGGTCAAAAATTTCAACCGGATCAAACCCACCAGATGCAGGTACTATGTTACAGGCGCCGGCACACACATGCGGTAGCATCCACATGCCTGAACCATGGCTCAGGGGGGCCGGGTGTATGATGCAGTCATGCGCCATGATGCGGTCAAAATCAGCGAAGTAATTGAGCGTCATTGCAACAAGGTTGCGGTGAGAAAGCATAGCGCCCTTCGGCCGACCAGTGGTGCCGGAAGTATAAAACAACCAGGCAAGTTCTTCAGGCTCAACATGCACAATCGGCATCGGATCATGTGTGATCAGCTTTTTGTAAGCATCGCTCTCGACATTGATGATATGGGCTGATGTGCCAGTGAGATCATTTTCAATTTCAGGACTGGCAAAGCACGCACGACAATTGGCGTCCTCCAGGATGAACCTGAATTCATCATGATGCAGCTTTGCGTTTATGGGCACCGCTACCAGACCTGCATGCCATATAGCGAACAGGCATTCGAAATATTGCGGTACGTTTTTCATCGCAAGACCCACATGATCTGCGCGCTTCAACCCATATGACAAGAGGCCTGATGCGAGGCTTTCGACGCGGGAACGAAACTGTGCGTGTGTCCATATGACGTCATGGCCTTTCGCAACAGCGGGTTGATCAGGCAATTCGTTGGCGTTGCGTTGTATCCAGTGTGCCAGGTTCATTTTGGTTCGGCCTTTGGGTTAAGCAAATGTGATTACAGGAAGACTTGCCCAATCATGTCGTCCGGTTCAAGTGTTGGTGATGAAAAGCCAGACTGATTCTATGCAAACAGTTTCGATCAAGGGACGGGGCACCGGATTTGTGTGCTTTGCCATCATAGCCGCTTGCTGGGTTTGGCAGTTGCTTTATGGGGCATTTGCCGGCATCGTGCAGTTGGCTACTGATCCACCAAAATGCGTTGCAGGCTGGATTTGGCCGGAACCTTTGCCATGGACGGCCTGTCGTGGTTTTGGGCTGAGTGATCAGGTTCAACACTGGATCGGAATACCCGGAGACCTGGCCATGTATCCGTTTGCATTGTGGCCGTATGCCATGTCGAGCGGGCTTTATTCCAATCCCATGTTCTGGCTCAATTCCGCCATTCAAGTTCTCGCCTTATGGTGGCTTGCAAATGCTCTGGTCAGGCGGGTCAGGTCACGCTAGGTTCTGCCGTGCGCACTGAACCAACCTCTTGCGCTTACATAAAAGGAGCCTCAGGCATGACCCGACCAAACAATGATTTCTACCAACCTGTACCGGGTCTGGAAGTGCCAAGATTTGCTGGTGCTGCAACATTCATGCGCTTGCCGATAGTGAAACTGGAAGATGCGGGTGATGTTGATATCGGGTTGATCGGTGTGCCATGGGATGGGGGTACGACAAATCGACCAGGCCCGCGCCATGGTCCGCGCCAGATGCGAGACCAATCCTCCATGATCCGCCAGATGCACCACCTTACGAAGGTTGAACCTTTCAAGTTGGCCAATGTGGCTGATCTGGGTGATGCGCCGGTAAATCCGGCTGACCTGATGGATGCGATGGCGCGTGTGGAGGGCTTTTACACAAAGGTCAAGGCGGCTGGCATTGTGCCGCTTTCTGCAGGGGGCGATCATTTGTGCACACTGCCGATCCTTCGTGCTCTGGGTCGCGACAAGCCTGTCGGCATGGTTCAGTTTGATGCGCATTCAGATCTGTGGGACAGTTATTTCCACGGATCAAAATTCACGCACGGCACACCGTTTGCCCGCGCCATTGAAGAAGGTGTGCTTGACCCCAAACGGACTGTCCAGATCGGGCTCAGGGGCGGATTGTATGACTGGTCCGACCGTGAGTTTGGTGAAAAACATGGTGTGACCATGATTGATATCGAGACGGCGATGGCGGACGGGCTGGAAGAGACCATGAAACGGGCACGCGATATTATTGGTGACGATGAAACCTATGTCACCTTCGATATTGACTGTCTTGATCCAGCTTTTGCACCAGGTACAGGCACACCGGAGGTTGGAGGTTTTTCCACGCGAGAAGCCTTGTTCATGTTGCGTAAATTGCGCGGTGCCAATCTGATTGGGGCAGACGTGGTGGAGGTGTCACCACCTTTTGATCCGTCGGGCTATACCGCGCTTGCCGGTGTTACCATGATGTTTGAACTATTGTGCAATATGGCTGAGCGTGTGTAGTCTCGGCATAAGACTAAAAAACCTATCCATACAGGGAATGAAAAAACAATGCGATTTGATACTCTTGCCTTTACGTTTTCGCTGGCAGCAACTGTTGTTATGCCGTTGGTTGCAAATGCCGAGACCCGCGTCACCTACAAGTCCGCCAAGAGTTCT
>JBAUGO010000282.1:0-5217 GCA_049679775.1 Anderseniella sp. | reverse complement strand
TGTCAGCGGCTGATCCCTGGATGGGTGCATTGATCGCGGCGCGTTCCTGAAACGCACGTTCCGATGGATTGGGTGACTTGATCCTAGGGAAGTGCATTCGCCTGCCAAATACCGTTTCAACATATCCATTTGCCCGACAGAATGATTTGGTGTGCTCCATATAATCCTTGATGCCCGGGAAGCGCTCGAAATAGGTTTTGATGTACTGGCCAGCTTCCTCGCGGGAAATGCTTAGCTGATTAGCCAGGCCAAACGCTGAAATCCCATAAATAATGCCAAAATTGATCGCCTTGGCACGGCGGCGTATGGCAGGGTCCATGCCTTCAACGGGGACCGAAAACATCTCCGATGCTGTCATGGCATGAATATCCAGTCCGTCAGCAAACGCCTTTTTCAATTGCGGTATGTTGGCAATGTGCGCAAGCACGCGAAGCTCAATCTGACTGTAGTCGGCAGACACGAGCTTATGACCGGGACTGGCGATAAATGCAGTTCTGATCTGGCGTCCTTCGGGAGTGCGCACAGGAATATTCTGCAAATTGGGATCGGTTGACGACAATCTTCCCGTTGAGGTCGCGGCCAGGGAATAGGATGTATGCACCCGACCTGTTTGCGGATTGATATGTCCGGTCAGGGCATCCGTGTAGGTTGAGCGCAGCTTTGTCAGTTGGCGCCAGTCCAGAAGCTTGCGCGCAAGCTCAATACCTTCACCAGCCAGGTCTTCAAGGACCTGACTGTCCGTGCTCCAGGCACCTGTTGCGGTTTTCTTTCCACCTGTCAGTCCCATCTTGCCGTAGAGGATCTCACCAAGTTGCTTCGGTGACCCCAGGTTGAACGGTTCGCCTGCCAGTTTGTGCACCTCTGTTTCCAGCGCGTCTGCTCCCTTGGCAAATTCGGCAGACAATCTTGCCAGCACCGTACGGTCAACCAGAATGCCTTCGCGTTCCATAGCTGCCAGAACGGGCACCAGCGGTCGCTCCAGCGTTTCATAAACCGTGGCGCGATGTTCTGCTGCAAGCCTGGGCTTCAAGACGTGCCAGAGCCTTAAAGTGATGTCAGCATCTTCAGCGGCATATTTCGTTGCTTCATCAAGCGCCACCAGATCGAATGTCACCTGCGATTTGCCAGAGCCTGCAACGTCCTTGAAGCTGATTGGCTTCAGTCCAAGATGCACTTCTGCGAGTTCATCCATGCCATGACCATTAACGCCTGAATCAAGTGCATAGGACAACAGCATCGTGTCATCAATCGGTGAGACATTGATGCCACGGCGCTGAAATATGGTTATGTCATACTTCAGATTCTGGCCAATTTTCAAAATACCGGGATGCTCAAGGATCGGTTTCAAAGCTGCCAGAACATCAGCTTCGTTCAACTGCTCCAGTGCATCGCCACCACCAAAGTCCAGGCCTTCTGATGCCCTGTGACCTGTCGGGATATAACACGCCTTGCCCGGTTCCACGCTGAGTGAAATTCCTGCAAGCCTGGCTTGCATATTATCGAGCGAGGTCGTTTCGGTATCAACGGCAACAAGACCCTTCTCACGGATCATCGCGACCCAGGCCTCAAGCCTGTCCATTGCGGTCACGCGTTCATAAGCAGCATGATCGAGCGCGAGCGCGCGCATTTGATCTGCCATGTCATCTGTATCGGAGGCTTGATTTTGAACCTTGTCTGAGGTCTCGGCAGGTGCCCCCAGCTCATCAACCTCTCTGCCTTGTGGCGGCCAACCCGTGAAGGTCACGTCAATCGGATCAATTTCAGTAGCGTTTGCTTCCAGGTCTCCCGATACCCGCCTGATAAGCGTGTTGAACTCCAGTGCCTTCAGAAAGCCGATAAGTTGTTTAGCTTCCGGTTCAACCACCCCAAAATCTTCCAGTGGATGGTCAACCTCAACGTCAGTCTTCAAGATGACGAGTTGTCTGGAAATACGTGCCTGATCCGCAAATTCAATCAGCTTCTCGCGCCGCTTTGGCTGCTTGATTTCCCCAGCCCGAGCCAGAAGTGTTTCAAGATCGCCATATTGCTCAATCAGTTCGGCACCTGTCTTTATACCGATGCCGGGGACACCTGGCACATTGTCGACCGAGTCACCAGCCAGTGCCTGCACCTCAACCACTTTTTCCGGTGGCACGCCAAACTTTTCGATCACTTCATCACGCCCGATCGCCTTGTCCTTCATGGTATCGAGCAGTTTGACCTGATCGGTGACAAGCTGCATCAGGTCCTTGTCGGATGACACGATGCGTACTGTGGCACCTGCGGCGGCTGCTTGCGTGGCATAGGTCGCGATAAGGTCGTCAGCCTCATAGTTTACCTGTTCGATGCACGCGACATTGAAGGCTTCGGTCGCCTGTCGGATCAGGCCGAATTGCGGCACAAGATCTTCAGGTGCTGGTGGACGCTGGGCTTTGTAGGCGGGATATATCTCGTTGCGAAATGATTTTGATGACTTGTCGAAGATCACTGCAATGTGGGTTGGCTTGTCATCTGCCGACATCTGCTTGAGGAGCTTGTACAGCATGTTGCAAAAGCCCTGCACCGCGCCCACAGGCAATCCATCGGATTTGCGTGTCAGGGGCGGCAGCGCATGATAGGCGCGGAAAATATAACCGGAGCCATCTATAAGATAGAGATGGTCTCCGGGCTTGATCGGTCTTGTTTGGGCTGTGCTCATAAGGTGGGACTATGCCACCAGCATCAGCCGTTTGCTACATGTGCTGCAAGCTTTACACAGTCTTTGCTGTCACTGCTGACAAACGTGCCGACATCTTGTCCGATTTGCCAGGTGTCAACCGCGCCCATTCTGGCCGCACGAACAGGAACCGGGCTGGTGAGCGCAAGGCAATCCAGTGCAGCACAAGTGGTCCAATGACCCCTGCCGCCGTGACAATGACAGAAATCATGCCGCCATCGGTGATGATCGCCGTCTTGATCAGGATGATGCGGGTCGCTGCCATGAACAGGAAGAATGCGAGGTACACTGGCAGCGTATTTTCACCGCAATAGCGGATTGCATTGAACCAGTTTACCCGGCTCATCAATTGCGCGACGGTTATCACTGCACCACACCCGGCAAATCCCATGATTATGGACAGGCCGGGCAGAAAAGCAGTGCCGTTTTCAACCATCCACAGATTGAGTATCGCCCATGATCCAAGCAAGGCCAAAAGTGTTGGCGCTTCAATACGTGCGACTTTTGCAGCAAAGTTCATTATGTAGGGGGCCATGATGTAGCCTGAGTAAAAGTAAACGAAGCGATGTGCGCTTTCGTCGATAGCGACCCAGCCTGTATGGATCTGAGCCATTTCAAGCGCTGCAGCCACGGGCCAGACGAGCCATATCGGCACATTTTTCAACAGTTTTACCGCTACAAAGAAAATCATCAGCACATAGATGAACCACAGTGTTCCAAGTGGTTCGACC
Organism: Anderseniella sp.; assembly: GCA_049679775.1. Classification (GTDB taxonomy): domain Bacteria; phylum Pseudomonadota; class Alphaproteobacteria; order Rhizobiales; family Aestuariivirgaceae; genus Anderseniella. Next base: position 1,791 of record JBAUGO010000282.1, on the reverse strand, counting down.
AGTGCAGTCAGCCAGTATTCCGGCAATCCGGCAACCCCATCTGGACCTTGCCAGCCCTTGAAGGCTGCCTGGATCGTCATCCACAGCACATAGAAATAGCCAAAATGCAGTATCTTGGTGTCCGCATAGGCGCGCCAGGGGCGATTGATCCGGGAAGCCAGAAAAAGTCCGGAAATCAAGAAGAAGTCCGGCATTCTGAAAGGCTGTGCCCACTTGATGAAGCCATCTACCCAACTGGTTTGGCCCAATGCTTCCTGCACCCCATATGTCGAATGCATCATGACCACAAGAATGATGCATATGCCTTTAGCGTAATCCACCCAGTCAATGCGCTGATGCGCTGCCGTTGCCGAGACCATGGTTAATAAACTCCTACCGTCATGCGCCAAACTGAAAGGGCTTGGCCGCCTTCTGGTCAGTCAGAAGCAGGAAAGGTGCCAGTGCCGTTACTTTCATGTTCACAAGTGTGTGAGTCCGGCTCATGCTGTCGAAGTGTGGCTCTAATCAATCTGGATTTCTGGCCAGTGGATATGACTTGCCAACAACGCGTCGCAATGATGAAATAATGAGACAGATCAAACTCAGGAGATGCGACATGAACCTACCGGCTAACAAAAACGATTTCAGCGAGATCATCGAAGCCGACCGTGCAAACGTCTGGCATCACCTCACCCAGCACAAGAAGTTTGAAACAGTTGACCCGCTCATCATCATACAGGGCAAGGGCATGCGTGTGTGGAACACGGCTGGACGCGAGCATCTCGATGCAGTGTCCGGTGGTGTGTGGACCGTAAACGTAGGCTATGGCCGTGAGAGTATTGCCGACGCGGTTCGCGATCAGCTTGTGCAGTTGAATTACTTTGCCAACTCTGCTGGCTCCATTCCCGGTGCGCAGTTTGCTGAAAAGCTCATTGGTAAAATGCCCGGCATGACACGGGTGTACTATTCCAACTCAGGCTCCGAAGCCAATGAGAAGGCTTACAAGATTGTACGCCAGATTTCCCACAACAAGCATGGCGGCAAGAAAAACAAAATTCTGTATCGTGACCGCGATTATCATGGCACCACGATCACTGCCCTGTCTTCATGCGGTCAGAACCAGCGTCGCGATCAGTATGGCCCGTTTACGCCTGGTTTCGTGGAGGTCCCTCACTGCCTTGAGTACCGTTCGCAGTGGGGCGAGGTTGAGGATTACGGAATTCGCGCGGCCAACGCCATTGAAGAAGTTATCCTGCGTGAAGGTGCTGACACGGTTGGTGGTCTTATCCTTGAACCCATCACCGCAGGCGGTGGCGTCATCGTGCCGCCAAAGGGGTATTGGGATCGCGTTCAGGAAATCTGCAAGAAATATGATATCCTGCTGATCATAGACGAAGTGGTTTGTGGCATGGGTCGCACCGGCACATGGTTCGGCTATCAACACTATGGGGTGAAGCCCGATATTGTAACCATGGCAAAAGGTGTTGCGTCTGGTTATGCCGCAATCTCCTGCACCGTCACGACCGAAGCCGTGTTCAACGAGTTCAAGGCGGACCCGTCTGATCCGATGAGTTATTTCCGTGACATCTCAACCTTTGGCGGATGTGCGGCAGGCCCTGCTGCAGCGCTTGAGAACATGCGCATTCTGGAAGACGAAAACCTGCTGGAAAACACCACACAGATGGGTGAGTACATGCTGGACAAGTTTGAAGGTCTGAAAGCAAAGCACAAGATGATTGGCCAGGCGCGTGGCAAGGGACTGTTTCTGGGCATGGAGCTGGTGAGTGACCGCGACACTCGTGAACCGATGCC
>JBAUGO010000281.1:0-4636 GCA_049679775.1 Anderseniella sp. | reverse complement strand
TGCAGAAGATGCTGCGCGCCGCGCTGCTGCGATAAAATCTGTATGGCCGTCAGCTTGCATCATCGCTGGTGTAGATGATGAAAAACCATCAACTGCAGGATTTACACCATGGTTGGCTGCCATGTGTGAACGCACGACAGACAACCAGTCACTGCTTTCAGCTTGAGCCTGCTGGGCAACGGAAGCATGGTCATTAAAACTTGGCGCAGGTATGGGAGAAATATCTCCCGGCAAACCGAAAGGCGAATATTCACCAGCATCAGCCCCGCCAGAGCCGATTTCTACATCTGGAACGGCAGGTGCTGCTCTATCACCTTGAGCAATCGCGGCGCTTGCCTCTGCCAGGCTTTCTGTAAAGTCTTGCGCAGCATTTCCAGTAACGGCTTGTGAAACTTGATTGGATTGGCGTGGACCTGATTTCGCAGTGGAATCTATTTCACTCAGCTTTGTGATAATCTGGGCAAGCGTCTCATGCACAGCCTCAAGTGTTTCCTGAGTGCGCTGATCAGCTGATTGTGCATTTTCACGAACGGCAGCAAGACCTTCTTCAAGCGCCTTCAGCTCTGCTGACGGTTCCGAGAATGAAGTGGTACCTGATTGAAAACCTTCGACCATTGCACGCGCTTCTGCGCGGTTTTCTTCAAGGCTTGCAAACAGTTTTTGTACTGCGCTTTCAATCGTGGCCAAAGAGCCCAATTGCCCTTCCGTGGCAGCAAGGCGCTGTTCCAGGCTGCCCATTTTTTCCATCAGATAGGGGTCTGCCTGAGGTGCGATTGTTGATGCGGCTGCCAGTTGGCTGTCCAGCGCATGAACGCGCTCTTCCAGGGCACCAAATTGTGGCTGGTAATCAGTGGCCGCTGATACTTTCTGCAATTGCTCGCTAAGTTCGGCAATGCGATGTTCAATCTGGGCAATTGGCTCGAGTGCAGGGGTTTCATCAACACGGCTGGAAAGCTTGTCCAGTGCAGTGCGCAAGGCTCTGACTTCTTGCTCCGAAGCCGCTTGCTGGCGAACCTCCTCAAAACGAGTGTGCAGGTTGGAGATTTCAGCCTGCAGTGAAATCATGCCCTTGTCTCCAGGGCCAGATTCAGCAAGCTTCATTTCTGCTTGCTCAACAAGGTGTGCAAGGCGGTTTTCGATTGCTGCGGCTTGTTCTTCGACTGCTTTACTGGCAGTTGCCTGCGCCTTCTGTGACATTGATTCTGTTGAATGGCGAACTGTATCAATACGCTCAGCCAATTCGCGCAAACGCGCCTCGAACAGGGATTTCAGTTCTGTTTCAGGTTGGCTGGTTGATGCCTGTTCAACGCGCGCCGCAAGCTCCTGCATCCGGGTTTCCAGATCGGCAATGATATGAGGTTTGCCACTGTCTTGTTCAGGTTGCTGGAATTTCCCGTCTAGCTCAATAATGCGCGATTGCAGCTTCGACATCACTTCACGAGATTGCTTTTCAGATTTATCGATGTGCTCAACAATGTTGCGAACAGCACCTTCCAGAGCCGAGAATCCTGGCAGCTCACGCGCTTTCAGATCAAGCGGGCGCTCGGCGATTTCTTCAACACGCTCTCCTATGCGTTCAACTTTCTCACCCAGAGTGTTAACCGCCTTGGTAGTGTAGTTTTCGCCTTGTTCAATGCGGTCCAGCAAACGCTGCATGGCAAGCGTATTGGCGGTTTCATCCATGGATGAATGGTGAGATGACAGCACATGGGCAGGCTCTGGCTCGCGACGAGCCTCAAACGCATCAATATTGCTCAACCGCCCAACCAACTCATCCAGCTTCCGGACAATTTCAGTATTCTCGATGCTGGCAGACGAAGCTGGAGCTGATGTTCTGGGTTTTGCAATTGTGGGTTTGGTTCTTGTGACCGGTTTACTGTTGTCAGAAGACACCGAAGAAGAAGCTTTCTTGCGAGTGGCGCGTGACTTTAAGTCCGCATCTTCATGTGCAGCATCCAGAATTTTCTGATTGAGCCATTCTCCCAGGGTCATGCCTTGAGCACGTGCGGCATCTTTTGCCACCTCGCGTGCCTTGCCTTCGATGCCCTTAACACTCCATGGAATACCAGGTTTCATAACCAAATTCTCTTCCGTTGCTTTCCAGACGGCTCATCTGAGCCACCTGATTCTGATGGGTGCGAATCCATCATGTCCGTAATGTGTGAAAGTTAACGGGTTTGGTTAAGAACGGGTTAAGCCTGTCTCCAATTCGTACAATTGCTTCATGATTTTGATCACATTTGTCAAAATTCTTTTGGTCTGAGGTCAAAATCAGTCGTTTGGGGGTAAGTATCGACCCTTGCCGTCAGTCCCCAAGCATTGCGCAGACGGCTAACCCTGTAGCTTGTGTATCACTCAAATGGCATGCGTACATCTAATCAACATGCATGGTTGTCAGTAGCAACCAATGACCGAAGGGCAAAAATCAGCAAAATGTTGCCGTATTTGAGGCCTAGGTAAACTTTACAGAGTACTTGAATGTATCTGGCTCATGCATGTAAACACTGCATCGGATTTATTGTCCGAAATGGATTCGGACTGAAAGGACGAATATGACTATTAAACCGGGGGAAAGTGCAGATCGTGATCGTACTTATTCGATCACTGAATTATGCAAGGAGTTCGATGTTACCCCTCGAACACTGCGTTTTTACGAACAAAAAGAGCTTTTGAGCCCGGCTAGACGCGGTTGGACTCGTTTGTTTTCATACCGTGACAGGGCTCGGCTCAAATTGATTCTACGCGGCAAGAAGGTTGGCTTCACGCTCGAAGAAATCAAGGAAATGCTTGATCTTTATTCCTTGCGTGATGGTCAGCTGACACAATTGCGGGTTGCCTCAACAAAAATGCGTGAACGCTTGCATGCGTTGCACGTACAGCGCGCGGAGCTTGATGAAGCCATCACTGACCTTGATCGCACCTGCGAATTGGTCGACAGTATGCTCAAGGAGCGCAATTCGGTTGCGATGGCCAAGTCAGGCTGATTAGTCTTGCTACTTGTTTGATTTCTGAAATGCCATCGTTCGCGCGGTGGCATTTTTTTCTTGCTCTATGTAACGTGAACGCAGATCATTTTCTGAATCTTCCCCTTGTTTGAAGGAATGCCTGCAACCATGAGCGTGATTGACTTGCCGAAACCTGCCTGGATGCAACCAGACCACGAAATGCTGGCTGAGCAAGCCGGAAAATTTTTCGAAAATGAAGTCGCACCAAGATACGAGGCTTTCGAGAAGGCTGGTATATTTGATCGAGATGTGTGGGAACAAGCTGGTGCGCACGGATTGCTGAGTCCATCCGTGCCTGAAGAGTTCGGTGGACCAGGCGGTGACTTTGGTCACGATGCCGTCATAACCCATCAGGCCAACCTGCACGGCTGTGACGGGTTTGGGGGGCCTTTGCATTCAGCAATAGTCACGCCATATATTCTGCATTACGGCTCTACTGAGCAAAAGCAGCGCTGGTTGCCGAAATTGGTGAGCGGGGAATATATTGCTGCCATAGCCATGACAGAACCGTCAGCCGGGTCTGACCTGCAAGGGGTCAGGACAACTGCAAAACGTGATGGCAACCATTATGTCATCAACGGATCAAAAACCTTTATCACCAACGGTCAACTGGCAAACCTGATTGTGCTTGTTACCAAGACGGACCCATCCGCCGGAGCCAAAGGCACGTCGCTGTTTGTGATTGAGACAGACAAGGTCGAAGGGTTTCGCCGAGGGCGCAATCTGGACAAGATCGGCATGCATTCGAACGATACCTCAGAGCTGTTTTTCGATGACGTGCGAGTGCCTGCTGATGCGCTATTGGGGCCTGAGGAAGGTCAGGGCTTTATTCAGTTGATGCAGCAATTACCGCAAGAGCGCTTGCTGATCGGTGTCTACGCAATGGGACGCATTGAACGCGCGATCAAGGTTACACTTGAGTATGTCAAGGAACGCAAGGCCTTTGGCAACCGCATTATCGACTTTCAGAACTCGCAATTTGTGCTGGCCGAATGCAAGACAGAAGCAACCGTTGCCCGGGCGTTTCTCGACAATTGCATTGAACGCCACATGAAAGACGGCCTTGATGCCACCACAGCGTCGATGGCGAAATATTGGTTGACCGACCTTCAATGCAAGATCATTGACAGATGTCTGCAATTGAATGGTGTATATGGCTATATGAACGAGTATCCGATTGCCCGTATGTATCGCGATGCCCGGGTCGAGCGGATTTATGGTGGGACCAACGAAGTGATGAAACTGCTGATTGCCCGATCACTCTAGGAGTACCGTATAATGAGTAGACCTCAGTCGATGATCGCCTGATAAACCAGTGCCCTCAGTTCCTTGCGGTTTGGCCATGAGCTTGAGGGCAAAAGTTGCGTGAGGAACACAACGGACATTTCTTCTGAAGGGTCGCACCAGAAGTAGGTGCTTGCCATGCCACCCCATGAGAAATCCCCAACGCTGGCAGATAATTTTGACTGGGCTGGCGACATATTGACGGCAAATCCCAATCCAAACCCTACGCCTCTGAACGATGTTTCACACCATGCGCTGGGGCCGAGTGTGGCAAGGTCAACACCGCCTGGCAGGTGATTGGCGGTCATGAGTGAAACCGTACGCGGACCAAGCAGACGCACATCGCC
>JBAUGO010000280.1:0-5706 GCA_049679775.1 Anderseniella sp. | reverse complement strand
GGCATATACCGAACGCCCCGGCATGATCTTTGACACATTGCGGGTAGTTGCGCGATCAATCACATGCGCAGCATGAGGGCCGTTGACGTGCACCTTATTGAGGCCGGAAACATCCATAATCCCGGCTTTTGTGCGGATAGCGATATACTCTTCCACAGGGTCTTTATCATAGGACCACGCAGTGCCCATGCCCCCCCAGTCCTCAAGGTTGGAACCCAGAGCCCGGTGGCGGTCAGCCAGCGTTGAAAATCTCCACGGTGTCGTCATTCTTTTTTCTCCTCCTTGTCGCCATCAATGGCGCCATATTATTTACCCACAGACTCATGTTGACAATGACTGGCTGTTAAACGCAATACTTATGGTGAAAAAAATATTCCTGCAAAGCAAATAGCAGGGGACTGCAACGGAGGGAAATGTCGTGGAAGGCAACTTAAATGCACTAACGACCGTGTTCACCGAGTTTTATTACTGGGTGACGGTCGTATTCATGTTTCTAATACATGTAGGTTTTTGTATGTACGAAGTGGGGGCAAGCCGCCGCCGCAACCACATGCACACACTAATGAAGAACACAATGGTGATCCCACTGGTCACCGTGACATTCTTCTTCTTTGGCTGGTGGATATATTGGGCGTTCCCGAACGGCCCGTTCATTACCGGCGGGCTTGCAGACGGTTCTGCCAATGCTCCCTGGTCACCAACAATGGCAACCAACCTAGGCGATCGAATTACAGGTGTGTTCTGGGCAGCGTTCCTGCTGTTCTCCTGGACCGCCGCTTCAATTGTTTCCGGTGGTGCCATTGAGCGCATTCGCTCAAGTGCATTCTGGATACATGCTGTACTGATCGGTTCAGTGTTCTGGATCATTGATGCTGCATGGGGCTGGCATTCACAAGGCTGGATGGTCAAGCTTCTCGGCTATCATGATGCTTATGCATCAGGCGTTATTCACGCCATTGCCGGTGGTTATGCGCTTGGTGTGCTGATGGTTCTCGGGCCACGGCTGGGCAAATTCGCTGCAGATGGAACACCGCGTGATATTCCACCTCACAATCCATGGATGGTAACAGTTGGTCTGTTCCTGATCTACACTGGCTTCTGGGGCTTTTATGCGGCCTGTAACGTACCGGTCATTTCACCGGAAGGTATTGGTGGTCAGATCACCGGTGCCACCTGGACGGCAACCAACATCTATCTCGCTCCAACAACCCTTGGCGCAATCACCTTCAACTTCCTGATGTCTTTGTCAGGTGGCATGATGGCGGCTTACATCGTCTCCAAGGGTGACGCTTTCTGGACCTACTCAGGTGGTTTGGCAGGCATCATCGGCGCGTCTGCCGGCAACGACCTGTATCACCCGATCCAGGCCATGTTGATTGGCGCTTTCGTGGTGGTTATCATTTACAAGCTGCACTTCTGGGTCGAGCGCAAGTTCAAACTGGATGATGCAGTTGGCGCAGTTGCCGTCCATGGATATGCAGGCTTCCTGGGTGTTTGTATTGCGGGCTTTGTATTGTGGGGCGCTCCATCGTCACCATATGAAGGCTTTGCAACCATCAACCCGCTTGGCCAGTTTGTTGGTGCAGTAATCATGTTCGGCGTGTTGGGCTTCCTGCCTGGCTATGTTGTATCAAAGATACTGAACTCAATGGGCGCCTTGCGCATTCCAGCCAAGGTAGAGCTTGAAGGCCTCGATCATCACAGTGAACTTGCTTACCAGCAAGCTGTTGCTGATGTTCTCAAGGCTGAAAAGCAAATCGCAGCCAAGCACGCCTGAAACAGGAAAGGATAGACTATGTCTACTATCGGACTTGACAGCTGGGCTGTCGATCTAAAAGACGTTGGAGCAATCTACCCATTCCAGGGTAGCGAGGTTCTGATGGTGATTATTGGAGTGGCCTTCTGGATTGGCTGGCACTTTATGCAAGCCAAGGTGGAAGCCAAGGAGCTTGAGGACGCAGAACGCGACTTCAACGCTGAACACTCCAAGACAAGTATCGACCGATACTGACGACAAACAATCTGCTGGCGGACACTGGAATGCTGGTTCCGCCAGCAATATATTTTTCTCCTCTCATGAAAAATTTATTCTTCTTAGTTGAATTTCCTTTTCGACTATTTTAATATGCAGGTACGTTTAACCCAAGGAGTTGCGCATTATGTGCGGAATTGTAGGCCTGTTCCTCAAGGACAAATCACTGGAGCCCAAGCTGGGCGAAATGCTAACCGATATGCTGATAACAATGACCGATCGTGGGCCTGACAGCGCAGGCATTGCTATCTACGGGTCGGACGCAGACAGCAAATCCAAACTGACAATCCAGTCATCATCACCGTCTGTCGATTTCGAAGGTCTGGAAAAAGCCCTTGAAAAGGCAACCGGCGCGCGCATTGCGATGCGCATAAAGGACACCCACGCAGTCCTGGAAATATCGGACAAGCGAGCTGATGATGTTCGTGCTGAACTTGCCCAATCATTCCCCACAATTCGCATAATGAGCGCAGGCGATATCATTGAAATTTATAAGGAAGTGGGATTGCCAAAAGACGTGGCCGAGCGTTTTGACATCCGCTCCATGAGCGGCACTCACGGCATTGGCCATACACGCATGGCGACTGAATCAGCTGTGACAACAATGGGTGCACATCCCTTCTCGACAGGCTCTGACCAGTGCCTCGTGCACAATGGCTCATTGTCAAACCACAACAGTTTGCGCCGGGAACTCAAGCGCGACGGGATTACTTTTGAAACTGAAAACGATTCAGAAGTCGCCGCGGCCTATCTGACCAGCCAGATGAACCATGGCAAAAACCTGGGTGAAGCATTGCAGTCAAGCCTGGATGATCTGGATGGATTTTTCACATTTGTTGTAGGCACGAAGCGTGGTTTTGGCGTTGTGCGTGACCCGATTGCCTGTAAGCCAGCGGTAATGGCGGAAACCGACCAATACGTGGCGTTTGGCTCGGAATATCGCGCCCTCGTCAATCTACCTGGCATCGAGCAGGCCCGTGTATGGGAACCTGAACCTGCAACTGTTTACTTCTGGGAGCATTAAGCAATGCAAACAATCGACATGGCCGCGACGCCGTTGCGCGAGGCCAACGCTACATTACAATCTCAAAAAGCCGATACCAATCAGCGTGACTGGGAAATAATCAACCCGAAGGGATCTCACGCCATTGCCTGCGGGCTTGACGGACCGATCAATGTCGTGGTGCGCGGCTCAACTGGCTACTATTGCGCAGGCATGAACAAGGAAGCAAACATCCACATTGCGGGTTCTGCCGGTCCAGGTGTTGCTGAAAACATGATGTCCGGAACCGTTACTATTGATGGTGACGCAAGTCAGTATGCAGGCGCAACAGGGCGCGGTGGCTTGTTGGTCATAAAGGGAAATGCCTCGTCGCGCTGTGGTATTTCCATGAAAGGCATCGACATTGTGGTGCATGGCAATATTGGCCACATGAGCGCATTCATGGCACAATCCGGCAACCTTGTTGTGCTGGGAGATGCTGGTGATGCTCTTGGTGACTCGCTCTATGAGGCGCGCCTCTTTGTGCGCGGCAAGGTCAAGAGCCTGGGCGCGGACTGTATTGAGAAGGAAATGCGGCCTGAGCACATCGAGATTCTCAAGGACCTTCTTGAAAAGGCAGGAGCAAACGCCAAACCGGAAGAGTTCAAACGGTATGGCTCTGCTCGAAAGCTCTACAATTTCAACATTGACAACGCATCGGCGTACTGAGGAAATTCAATGAAAGACGATACAAAGAAATCAATTCCTCAGACTGAACCGCGCCAATCCTGGACATTCTCAAATTCAGTCAACTCGGAAATCCGCCGCGCTGCAGCCACCGGCATCTACGATATTCGTGGTGGTGGTGCCAAGCGCAAAGTCCCCCATTTCGATGACCTCTTGTTTCTCGGTGCCTCTATTTCCCGCTATCCGCTGGAAGGCTATCGTGAAAAATGCGAAACCAAAGTTGTTCTCGGCACACGCTTTGCCAAGAAGCCGATAGTATTGGACATCCCCATCACCATCGCAGGAATGAGCTTCGGCTCACTGTCAGGCCCTGCCAAGGAAGCACTTGGCCGCGGGGCCACCATGGCGGGAACCTCCACAACAACCGGTGACGGCGGCATGACAGAAGAAGAACGCGGTCATTCCAAAACACTGGTCTATCAGTATTTGCCATCACGTTATGGCATGAATCCCGACGATCTGCGCCGTGCAGACGCCATCGAAGTTGTTGTTGGCCAAGGTGCAAAACCTGGTGGTGGCGGCATGCTTCTGGGACAGAAAATCTCTGATCGCGTCGCCAAGATGCGCAACCTGCCAAAAGGCATTGACCAACGCTCAGCGTGCCGTCATCCAGATTGGACCGGACCTGATGATCTTGAAATCAAGATACTTGAGTTGCGTGAAATCACTGCCTGGGAAAAGCCGATCTACATCAAGATCGGTGGCGCACGCCCCTACTTTGACACTACGCTCGCTATAAAGGCAGGTGCTGACGTGGTTGTGCTGGACGGCATGCAAGGTGGCACCGCCGCAACTCAGGACGTCTTTATTGAGCACGTTGGCCAGCCAACACTTGCCTGTATTCGTCCGGCCGTTCAGGCTTTGCAGGACATGGGCATGCACCGCAAGGTACAGTTGATTGTATCAGGTGGCATTCGCAATGGTGCAGATGTTGCCAAGGCGTTGGCACTTGGCGCTGATGCCGTTTCAATCGGCACCGCAGCTCTGATCGCGCTGGGTGATAACGACCCACACTGGGAAGCTGAATACAATAAACTCGGCACCACAGCCGGTGCCTATGATGATTGGCACGAAGGCAAGGACCCTGCCGGTATCACCACACAAGACCCGGACCTTATGGCCAGGTTTGACCCGATAGCCGGTGGGCGCAGGTTGTCCAACTATCTCAAGGTCATGACGCTTGAGGCTCAGACTATTGCTCGTGCCTGCGGCAAGAACCATGTCCATAATCTCGAACCAGAAGACCTGTGTGCACTGACTGTGGAAGCGTCCGCCATGTCTGGTGTACCACTGGCTGGAACAAATTGGGTACCTGGCCGAAACGGCTATTGATAAAAACAACGAAAGGGAGGTTGAGCAATTGGCTAAAGATCTTGCCAAATATGCCAAAGAAAAAGGCATCAAGTATTTCATGATTTCCTACACTGACCTGTTTGGTGGCCAGCGCGCCAAACTCGTTCCAGCACAGGCAATCGCCGGCATGCAGGAAGACGGTGCAGGATTTGCAGGGTTTGCCACATGGCTTGACCTGACACCTGCCCATCCCGACATGCTTGCAGTGCCGGACCCGGAATCTGTAATCCAGCTTCCCTGGAAAAGGGATGTTGCCTGGCTCGCCAGCAACTGCGTCATGGAAAACAAGGGCGTCGACCAGGCACCGCGCAATGTGTTGAACAGGTTGGTTGCCGAAGCAGCCAAAGAGGGCATGCGCGTCAAAACCGGTATCGAGGCAGAATTCTTCCTGCTCACCGCTGACGGCTCCCAAATTTCAGATGAGTATGATACAGCCGCCAAGCCTTGCTATGACCAGCAGGCCGTGATGCGCCGCTATGACGTGATTGCGGAAATCTGTGATTACATGCTTGAGATGGGCTGGGGCCCCTATCAGAACGACCATGAAGATGCCAATGGCCAGTTTGAAATGAACTGGGACTTTGACGATGCC
>JBAUGO010000279.1:0-2727 GCA_049679775.1 Anderseniella sp. | reverse complement strand
GTGCCTCCCTGGGCAAGTTCCATCAAGGCTGGCAAGGTCATTTCGATGCGAGCGATGCCGTTTTCAACCTGCTTGGCGTAACCGGAAAACTCTTGCCCAAGTGTAATGGGTGTTGCGTCCTGAGTATGGGTGCGGCCGATCTTGATGATCTTTTCCCACTGTTTTGATTTGCGTGCGAGTGCCTTATGCAGGTGCTTCAGCGCCGGAAGCAGATCGCGAACAACCTGTTCAGCGCAGGCAACATGCATGGCTGTGGGGTAGGTGTCATTTGAGGACTGGGACATGTTGACATGATCGTTCGGGTGCACAGGATCCTTCGAACCCATCTGGCCGCCGAGAATTTCAATGGCACGATTGGAGATCACTTCATTGGCGTTCATGTTGGATTGGGTGCCTGATCCGGTCTGCCAGACGACAAGGGGGAAGTGGTCATTCAGTTTGCCGTCGATGACTTCCTGGGCTGCCTTGATGATGGCCTGTCCGCGCTTCTTGTCGAGATTGCCCAGCTTCATGTTGGCTTCGGCGCAGGCGCGCTTGACGATGCCGAGGGCACGCACCACGGGCAAGGGTTGCTTTTCCCAACCGATCTTGAAGTTGCCCAAAGATCGTTGTGCCTGAGCTCCCCAGTAGCGAGACGCATCTACCTCAATCGGGCCAAAAGTATCGGTTTCGGTGCGTGTCTTCGACATCTCGCGTTATATCCTTGTCACTGGGGTTTAAAGATTTTTACGCCGTTTAGCATGGTTGCTGCCGTTGATCTAGCTTTTGGCAAAAGCAGGTGCATATTCGCCGCGAAGGCCCATTGACCAGAAAGCGGTTTCAAGTCGCGATGCGGTTTCATATGTGTTGAGCAAACTGGCCCAGCGCGGTGATGATTTGGGGTCGGGGCCAATTGTACGCGCAGCAACCTTTTCATAGACCTCGCCAATCATGGAGCACAGTGATTGATATTCAGGGTCTGCGTATGTCTTGATCCAGTCGCCATAGGGATGGGTGTCAAGTTTGCCTGAATTTGCGCTTGCAAGGCGTGCACCTATTTCAGCATATCCCATGGCGCATGGTACAAGTGCTGTCAGCAGATCCAGCAGATCTCCGCCCAGGCCAGCATCCATGACAAAGCGGGTATAGGCGAGGTTTTCTGCCTCCTCGCGGGTTGCTTCAAGCTCTGCCTGACTGATGCCTTCGCCAGCGCAGGTTTTGATGTGCATCTGCATCTCACCATCTATCAAGGCAAGGCTGATTTCAGCAAAGGTGCGCATTTCGCCAATCTGGCGAGACTTCACAACAGCCATGGACCAGGCTCGGGTGTAGTGAATGAGATAGACATAATCCTGTCGCAAGTAGTGCAGGAAACCAAGCCTTGGTAACGTTCCATCGCCAAGTCGATTCACAAACTCATGCTCGACATAGTTGGTCCAGATCGTGCCTGATGCAGCACGCAAGGATTTGTGAAGGGGGGATGAATAGTCCATTTGTCTACCTGTTAATGTCGTAAAAGTGATGGGTTGGCCCGTGACCCTTGCCAACATTCAGATCATCAGCGTGGGCAATGGCTTTTGCGACATAGGCCTTGGCCTGCCGGGTTGCGGTTTCAAGATCATGAGTGATAGCAAGTCGGGTGGCGAGGGCTGATGACAATGTGCAACCAGTGCCATGAGTGTTTTTTGTCTTCGTGCGCTTTCCTTTAAACCAGACGCCTGTGCCGTCAGCCAGCAACAGGTAATCCGGACTGTCCGGTGTTTCCAGGTGTCCGCCTTTCAAAAGGACAGCGCGTGCGCCCATTGCCTGCAAGGCAGCGGCAAGACCTGGCATGTCTTCACGCGCTTTGATCTCAGTCCTGCCTAAAAGTGCAGCCGCTTCAGGCAGGTTTGGTGTAATCACATCTGCAATAGGCATCAGCCGTGTGGCAAGTGCATGAACAGCATCTTCGGCCAGAAGGCGATCACCGCCCTTGGCCACCATGACGGGATCAAGTACGACACACATTGCCTTGTTGCGCTCTAGTGAACGCGCCACGGCAATGGCAATGTCAGCGGTTGCGATCATGCCGATTTTAACGCCAGCAACGGCAATATCAGCAAAGACGGTGTCAATCTGCTTTTCCACAAAGGCAGGCTCCACCAGTTCAACACCAGTGACGCCGCAGGTGTTTTGCGCCGTTAGCGCGGTTATGGCTGCCATGGCAAATCCACCATTGGCCGAGATCGACTTGATGTCAGCCTGAATACCCGCGCCACCTGATGGATCGGAGCCTGCAATGGACAAGATGTTCGCGATCATGAGCGCGCCTTTCTTATTGCGTCAGAGAGGACTTGGGTTGCTGAACCAGGGTCAGGTGCTCCGCAAATGGCAGACACGACACACATGCCGTCAGCACCTGCAGCGATGACTTGTGCTGCATCGATTGCCGACAATCCCCCAATGGCAACAGTGGGTACCGTACTGGCTGAGCACAGACGCGCTAACCCGTCGAAGCCGATGGGTGGGTCGTGGTCAGGTTTGGTCGAGGTTGAGTACACAGGGCCAATGCCGACATAGTCTGCAAATCTGGCGTCGGGCAGGGAAGCGGTGCCCTTTGCATCAACTGATGTGCCGATGAGCATGTTGGAGCCCACAAGTTTGCGCACTTCATGCGGCGGCATGTCAGTGGTGCCGACGTGGACACCCTCTGCGCCAATTTCGAGAGCTATATGCTCACGGTCGTTGATAATAAGGGGGATGCCGGTA
>JBAUGO010000278.1:0-2677 GCA_049679775.1 Anderseniella sp. | reverse complement strand
TCCACTGGCCATGTATCTTGTTCTGGGGTGGGCGGGGAACTTTCCACCAGTGTTCGTTTATACTGCCGTTCTGCTTGCATCTTTGCCAACAGCCACCAATGTGTTCGTTATCGCTCAACAATATCAGGTATGGGTGGAGCGCGCCTCTGCCTGCGTCTTGGTCACAACCGCTCTGTCGGTGTTGACTGTTTCCGTATTGCTCTGGGCAATCACAACAGGAGCATTGCCACCTGATTGGTGGCTACCAACAGTGGGCTAGATTAGTTGGATTTGCTGTCTATTGTGAGCCTGAGTGAATTTGACTAGGTTTGAAGCCAGATCTGACAGCAAGCACAGGTTTGAAACCATGAACAGGCACATGAGACCTGAAAATCTGCCGGCGGGTGAGCGAGGCAGGGTTTCTGATGACCCGATGACGTCTGTGACATTACCGTCGAGATACTACACCGACGAAGCAATATACCGTACCGAGATGCGGCAGGTGCACCAGAAGTCCTGGGTGTATGTTGGCCATATATGCGATGTGGCTGAACCAGGCATGTATTTCACAGACACTGTTGGTGAGCAGCCAGTGCTGGTGGTAAAGGCACAAGACAGCAAGATTAGGGCGTTTTATAATGTCTGCCAGCATCGCGGCCACGAGCTTCTCAGCGGCGCAGGCAAGCTCAGGACCAAGGGTATTTCGTGCCCTTACCATGCCTGGCTTTATACGCTGGATGGTGAGCTTGCCGCGGCTCCCCAGACGAGCGAACTCAAAGGATTTGACAAGTCACAGTTTGCCCTTAAGGAAATTGCCATCGGCTTCGCGGCAGGCCTGATATTCATAAATCTCGATCCTGCATGCGCCCCGTTTGAGACAGAAATGGACGGCTTTGGCAGCAACATCGAAACCTATCTGCCAGATGTCGAGAACTGGGTCGTGGCCGAGCGTCTCACCTACGACATCAAGGCTAACTGGAAGGTGGTCGTCGATAATTTTTCAGAGGCCTATCACATTCCCATAGCCCACCCACAACTGTCGAAAGTACTTGAGCAGGAAATGGTCGAGTTCGTTGAACAGTCACGATGGACATTTAACCGCTTCAAGTCGAAGCAAGGCTTCCCCGGCCTCGAACTGACCCCCGGGTCGCCATATTATGCGTGGCAGGCCTGGCCGCATCTGTGCATGTTGTCATTGCCGGGCTCTGACAATCTGGTGGTTTTGCGCATGGCGCCTGACGGGGTCACAAAATGCGCTGAGCGGGTTGATATATATACTCCTGCCGGAGACGCCACTTCTGATCCCAATCTGCTGGCCGTACGCGACCTTTTCATGCACATGTTCAACATCGAGGATATCTCGATTGTTGAAAGCGTGCAGCGTGGGCTACAGTCCATGGGGTTTGATCAGGGCCGTTATGTGTGCGACGAGGCGACCTCGTGGTTTTCAGAAATCCAGTTGCACTGGTTCCACATGCAGGTGCTCGAAGCCCTGTCACGCGAGAAGAGCTAGAGACAGACCCGCTCTCGTTGAACCAACACACTTCCAGCATCTGAACCAAGCTCCCGCGCAACCTTGTGTCCATCATAAATGGCCTGGGCAATGATACCCGGTGCCAGGCAGTCGCCAATTCTGTGCACATTTGGCTTGTGCTTGAGTTCATGCCACAAGGAATCCACCGGCTCGCGTGATGTGACTGGAACCAGACTGTTGCAGCTGATGCGGGATGTGTTGCCGGTGTAGGAGCATGCCAGCTCCAACTCGCCGCCGGAGAATGACGAGATTGTCTGGTTCAGCACAATGTTGACGCCAAGTTCTGCGAGCCGCATGTGAACCTGAGGCTGCTCAGTGGTGAGTGATGACCAACTGGCAACACTGGCGGTGGGGGTAACATAGGTAACGCTATGGCCGTCTCGCGCCAGCAGTTCAGCAATGGCAGATCCCATGTAATAATTATCATCGTCATAAACGGTGACAGCGCCGTCAGGTAGCGTCCCGTCTAGTATGTCGTCGGGTGTCAGCAAAGTGGTTTGCTGCAGACCTGGTATCGGCAGGTTCGAGGTACGGCCGCGCCCATCGCGACGCCACCTGCTACCAGTCGCGACAAGTATGTGATCAGCATCTGTTGCCAGGATATCATCACCCGTCATTTTACTGGCCAGATAGAGGGAAACACCGGCATGAGAGGAAAGTAGGTTCACGCGATAGTCGCGTACCCTGATCCATTCTGACAAGCCGGGTAGGGTGGCTTCGCGCACCACGCGGCCTCCGACCTCATTTTCGGCTTCTGCGAGCAAGACCGTGTAGCCGCGCCTTGAAAGAACATGTGATGCTTCCAGCCCGGCCGGGCCTGAGCCAACGACTAGGACGGTTTCTTTTGCATGGGCTGGTGGGACTCTTTCGGGATGCCAGCCACGTCGCCATTCCTCACCCATGGCAGGGTTTTGCGTGCATCTGATCGGCACACCCTGTCCGTCGCCCGCATAGCAGATATTGCAGCCGATGCACTCGCGGATTTCGTCTGCACGGCCATCGCTGATCTTTGCTGGCAGAAAAGGATCTGCAATGGAGGGGCGCGCTGCCCCGATAAGGTCCAGAACACCGCGACGCACCTGTGCCAGCATGGTGTCAGGCGACGTAAAGCGGCCAACTCCGACAACAGGCTTTCCAGTCAGTTTTCGCACATGGCCAACATGG
>JBAUGO010000277.1:0-3875 GCA_049679775.1 Anderseniella sp. | reverse complement strand
GGCTCCAGGAGATCGCAAAGGCCCCGATCACACCAAGCACTGCTGCTTCGGTTGCGGTCGCAATGCCAAATGCGATTGATCCCATGATAGACAGTATGAGCAGCATGATGGGAGCCAGCTGCCCAAGGGCCCGCATCTTTTGTGACATGGTGTAGGACGCGCTGTCGGTGCGATCCTTGCGTCCACCCATAAGATCCCAGATCGCCACGTACCCCATAAACAGCAAGGCCAGCATGATGCCAGGGATGATGCCGGCCACAAACAGCTTCACGATGCTTTCATTGACGGTGACGCCATAGATGATGAGGATGATGGATGGCGGGATCAACAGGCCCAGCGTGCCTGCGCCAGCCAGTGTGCCGATTATCATGTTTTCAGGATACTTGCGCCGTTTCAGCTCCGGCAGGGCCATCTTGCCGACTGTCAGAACGGTTGCGGCGGAAGAGCCACAGATGGCAGCAAAAATAGCCGAGCCAGTAATGTTGACATGGAGCAGGCCACCCGGCAGGCCATGGAGCCATGGTTGCAGGCCCTTGAAAAGGTTCTCCGAGAGCTTTGTTCTGAAAAGTATTTCACCCATCCACACGAACAGGGGAAGGGCGGTGAGCGTCCAGCTGGACGACGCAGACCAGATGGTCAATGCCATGGAATCGCCCACAAGCCTTGTGGTGAACAGTTCCATGCCAACCCAGGCAACAGCCAGAAGTGAAATGCCTATCCAGACACTGGAGCCAAGCAAGGTGAAAAGAACCAGAAGAAAAATGATTGTGAGTGCAATGCCTTCCATTGTGCCTACTCCGCCTGCAATTCTGTGGATGGGGCGGCGGCAGCATCAGGGTCTTTGCGAACGATGACGCGGATCAGTCCGTGGAGTACCGAGATTGCAAAGATGACCGCGCCCAACGCAACTATGGACTGAGGCCACCAAAGCAGGGTTGCGGCTGATCCTTCGGATTTCTCTTCAAACTTCCAGGATATCCAGGCGAGATAAACGAGATACCAGGCGAGATAAGTGCTCATGGCGCCGGCAACCAGAAGACACCAGATTTCCAGCAATAGTTTTGCCTTGCCAGTTAATCTGGAGCGCAAGAGTGCGACCCTGATATGGCCGCCTTCGCGGAATGTATGTGCCAGTGCCAGAAACGATGAAGCAGCCATGGCATAACCGGAATACTCGTTGATACCGGCAATATAGTTACCTGTCGCACGGGTCATGATGGAGGTGAGAACGCACACTCCAACAAGGATGAGAAATACAGCCGCAGCCGCGCCTGCCCAGACATAGAGCCGCTCCAGAGCGTGATCAAGGCGAGTAAAAAAGCTATTCATCAGTTTCACTCGCCTTGAAATTGTTGTTTAATTTTAATTATTTAGCTGGGTTTATTGAGCCTTGAATGCGTCAACTGCCGCCTTGCCGGCATCGCCAGCCTTGGCAAGCCACTCAGCGGTCATGGTTTCGCCGACCTTGACAAAGTCTGCCTTCAGGGTGTCGCCTGCCTCACCAACGGTCATGCCGTTGCTGGCCAGTGTTTCGCGATCTTTCTGTGCGCTGGCTTCAGCTGTGGCCCAGCCACGTGCTTCTGCTTCTGCTGCTTTTTCCAGCACGACTTTCTGTGTGGCTTCGTCCAGTTTTGCCCATGCTTCGTTATTTACGATGACCATGTTTTTCGGCAGCCAGGCTTGCACGTTGTACCAGTATTTTGTGTGCTCCCAGAGTTTACGGTCCACGCCTGTAGAACCTGATGACACCATGCTCTCGACTGCGCCAGTCGCGAATGCCTGTGAAATTTCAGCTGCTTCGATCTTGGTGGGAACCGCGCCAATCAGTTCTGCAAGGCGTGACGTTGCGGCGTTGTAGGCACGGAACTTTACACCCTTCATGTCGGCTAGAGAGTTGACTTCTGCCTTGGCGTAGAGGCCTTGTGGTGGCCATGGCACAGTATAAAGCAGTGTCATGCCTTTATCGGCCAGTATTTTCTGCAATTGAGGTTTTGTCGCATCATACAGCTTTTTGGCGTCGGCGAAGCTGGTTGCCAAAAACGGAAGGCTGTCGATTTCAAACAACGGGTCTTCGTTACCCAATGCGGAAATCAGGCGCTCGCCAATCTGGGCCTGCCCGGTGCGCACTGCGCGGAAAATTTCATCACCCTTGAACAGCGAACCACCTGGATGAGCAACGATTTCAAGTTTGCCTCCAGATGCGTCAGTTACGTCCTTGGCAAACTGGGTGGCATTTTGAGAATGATAGTTTGACGCTGCATAAGCCATCGGCATGTCCCATTTGACATCGGCAGCCAGCGTAATGGAGGCGGAAAGGCTGAGTGCCAGCGCGGCAAGCGGTAGTGTGGTTTTAAAGTGGTATGTCATGGTCTTCTCCCTGTTTTTGATTAATTGCTGAATGTCACTACATGGGTCGAACAAAGGCAATAAGAAAAATATACAAGCAAGTGTTCTTCAATTTACATGCATTTTATCTACGTTTTGCAAGTGTTTTATTCCATCAAGAATATCATATATGGGAATAGTAAGTGATTTCAGATGCTTGTCGATATATGGCGGCATGTTTGTGCACTCAATTATGAGGGCTGAAATGTCCGCTTTGCGCGCAAAAAGCCGTTCTATAAGTCTATCAAAGTCATCTTGCGCTTTATGCTGATCGAGGTGTGGCAGGTTGTTTTTGATCACCTGAAAGAGGTGATCTTCGGGTTTCAATCCTTCAACAACAACTGGACCCTCATCTGGAATATGATGCGCACTCAAGCTTGCCGCGTCAAAAGTGGCTATCCCGATGGTGGCATCATGTCCTATAAGATTTCTGACATGTGGTATCAGCCACAGGCTGGAAGTGATGACAGGAACTTCAACGGCATCCTGCAAGTGATGTTGGAGAGGTGACAGGAAACCGCAAGAGGTGGTTATTATCGTGGCGCCAGCACGCTCCAGTGCTTTTGCCTCGTTCACAAATTGCGAGACAAGCACGTCCGGCAGGGGTTGATCGGTGACTATGGTCGACACGATTGCACCCGGCAAGGTGCGGTAGATGACGCGATGAGTGAAGCTGGCAGGATTGCCAATGTCACCTGGTGGACGTGGAAATCCTGTTTCGAGCATTAGTACGCCTAGTACAGGCTCGCTCATGTGCCCCTCAAAAAGCGCGATAGGTGACTATTGTGTAGGTATCTCTAACGCCGGGGATTGAGTGGACTTTTTCATTGATAAAGCGCCCCACGTCATCGCCTTCTTCAAGATAAAATTTGACCAGCAAATCCCATCCACCCGCGGTTGAATAAACTTCAGACGCTATTTCGGAATCGGCCAGTTGAGTGGCGACAGAGTACGCTTTGCCCAATTCACATTTGATCTGCACAAAAAATGGTTTCATGGCGCGTTGTTGCTCCCGATTAAGCGATAAAAGTCTGAAGGTTGTTTGTGCGGTAAGCGGGCATGAAACGTCAAGTGTATAGAGCGGGGAATATCCGTTAAAAGTTAAAGCAAACTTGAGGCAAATTTGACGAAAAAGTTTGAAAAATTATGCATGAATTGAGCTTAAAGCTTTAAGGGTCACGGTTGGAAACAACCTGACCGAAGACGGTGCAGCAAAGCCAGAACGTCCCCCCACGCGATGGCCGGGCTGTATCCGTCGGGGTGGGGGAGGAATTAACAGATTTGCCGTGCTGGAAATATTCCGGCACTTGCGGAGAGAGCGCAGACCGATAGCCCATGCAGACGGGCTGTCGGTCTGTTTCGTTTGTGCAAGAATGAATTCCGATATAGGTTTGCACCATTATAACGCAGCAACGCAATTGGGGGCATGGTCGGAATGGAACGCAAGCTTGTCCTGGGGAATCTGGCAGGCGTTGCGTGCATGATTATAT
>JBAUGO010000276.1:0-1842 GCA_049679775.1 Anderseniella sp. | reverse complement strand
CAAGTTTGACGCAAAGGGTCTTGTTGAACTGATCTACTCAACTGTGGGCAAGAAATACGAATAACCGAACAGGATCTGTGTCACGGAGGTGTCGGCATCTGCAGCTGAAAAAGCAGAGCCTTTGCCTTCGTGACATTTCTATGCCTTCGTGACATTTGAATGAATGACTGCCTGGGGAGGCACATCACCAGTGGACGATCAGACACCTGATACAAGCAATGTTGCAGACAGGTTTGGCAAAGGCCTGCTTGGTGCAGACAGGTTGCTGTCGTTCGTCGAAGATGCACTCAACTTGCTGGCCGGACTCATGATTTTTGCCCTCATGTTCCTGGGCATGCTTCAGATCATTTTGCGCACAGCTTTCAAATCACCCATGTTCGGATATATCGATTATGTCGAGCTGGGCATGATCGGGTTTGCCATGTTCTCAATTTCGCAAGTCCAGCGACTTGGTGGTCATGTGCGCATGGAAATTGTGGTTGGTCATTTAAAAGGCAGCGCCTTGTGGGCTGCTGAAGTACTGGGGGTTTTGGTCCAGGTCTTCATTGTGGCAGTGCTGATCCCTTATTCATGGTCACATTTTAAACGCTCCTGGGACTTTGGTGATTCCACAATCGATATAGAGCTCGCTGTCTGGCCTGCCAAACTGGTCGTACCCATCATGCTGGGCGTCTTGTTGCTGAGATTGATCATACAGCTTCTGGGATACACGCGACTGATGATGAACCCATCACTGCCGCCAGCAGCGGTGCCGGTCATGAAGACTGTCGAACAGCAAGCTAATGATGAGATAAAGGGGGCACAAACCCCATGATCCTCGGGCTTGATGAATTTTCCACGGGCATCGTCTTCGTTTGCCTACTGATTATTATGGTAATGCTTGGCGTGCGGGTTTTCGCTGCTGCTGCTATCACCGGATTTCTGGGGCTGGTGGAACTAAAGGGCTGGCATGTTGCCGCCTCAATTGCAGGCACCATACCGCACTACAAAACAGTTACATATCCATTGTCCGTTCTACCGCTGTTCATCCTGATCGGCTTTCTTGCCTTCTATGCCGGGCTGACACGCAGGCTGTTTGAGGCTGCACGGCGCTGGATGGGCTGGGTGCCGGGAGGTCTGGCAGTAGCAACCGTTATGGCGACCGCTGGCTTTGCGGCCGTATCAGGCGCATCAACCGCAACTGCGGCAGTTTTCTCGCGCGTTGCAATTCCTGACATGCTCAAGAACGGCTATGACAAGCGTCTGACAGCAGGTGTCGTTGCCGCAGGCGGTACACTTGCCTCACTCATTCCACCGTCCGCCATTTTGGTCATCTACGCCATCATCGTTGAGCAATCAGTTGGCAAATTGCTGTTGGCCGGGTTTCTACCCGGTCTTTATTCAGCGGTAGTTTATGTAATCCTGATTGTAGGCATGTGCTGGTGGAACCCGAAACTGGGCAAACCGATTTCCGGCTTCACCTGGAAAGAACGCTTCGAAAGTCTGCCCGGCACATTACCGATTTTTGTCGTGGTCGGCATTATCTTTTCTGCCATCTATACCGGTTCCGCCACCCCCACAGAAGCTGGTGCACTAGGTGCCATGGTCGTGTTTCTGTTTTATATCTGGCGAGCTTTTCGCGAGAACGAGATGAGCAAGATGTCAGGCCGCCTGAAGGAAGCCCTGATCGAGACAGCCCGACTGACAGCCATGATCTTCACGCTGATCTGGGGCGTGTTCCTGTTCGTGCGTTTCTTGGGGTTCGCAGGATTGCCAGCGGCGTTTTCTGCATGGGTTGTTACACTGGATGTACCACCCATTGTGATCATGATCTGCATATTGCTGGCTTATGCTGTATTGGGC
>JBAUGO010000275.1:0-1646 GCA_049679775.1 Anderseniella sp. | reverse complement strand
GGTCAATCCGGCTTCTTCAAACTGGGTGCTCGTAAATATCTGGTCATCTCGATTGCCATGATTGCGGCCCGACTCGACATCAATACAGATGGCGTTGTGAGCGAAGCTGCCATATCGGTTGGGGCCTGTTCTGAAGTTGCTCAAAGGCTGGCTCTGCTTGAAGCTGAGCTGATCGGCAAGTCGGTTGCCGCTTTGGCGGACATTCCATCGCTTGCTCATCTGGATTGCCTGTCTCCGATTGATGATGTGCGTGCACCTGCAAGTTATCGAAAAGGGGCAGCACTTGAAGGTATCCGTCGCGCCATCTCTATGTGTGTGGAGGCAAGATCATGAACCGGCATGTATCATCAACCATGTTGACACTGCGGGTAAACGGTCAAGAGACCGTCATTCGGTCTCAACCGCATGAAAGGCTGTCAACTGTCCTTCGTGGTGAACTAAATCTGCCTGGCACCAAGGTTGGCTGTGATGCTGGTGATTGTGGCGCGTGCACGGTGCTGGTGGATGGAGAACCGGTTTGCGCCTGTTTGACGCCAGTGGGTCAATTGTCTGGTTGTGAAATTGCCACCGTTGAAGGATTGACCGCGGATGCCACCACACACCGCTTGCAGAAAGCATTCCTGCAGTTTGGTGCCGCCCAGTGTGGTATTTGCACACCGGGCATGTTGATGAGTGCAGCAGCCTTGTTGCGAACGAGCAAAGCGCCATCACGGGCACAAGTGGAAGATGCTTTGGGTGGTGTGCTGTGTCGCTGTACCGGTTATGCCAAAATCATTGATGCAGTGCTGTTTGCAGCAGGCTCAAACAGCATCACCAAAGATGCAACTAATGGTACAGCCGTTGGACGTGCCATGTCTCGTGTTGATGGTGAGCCGAAGGTTGATGGTCGGGAAAGCTTTGGGGCTGATGCCATTCCCGCCGATGCGCTGATGATAAAGATTATCCGCTCACCCTATCATCATGCAGCTTTCGAGATCGGCAACACTGAAAGCTTCCTGAAAGGCAGACCCGGACTTGTTGCTGTCATGACGGCAGATGATGTCCCGGGGCTTAATCTTCATGGTGTTATTCCACCTTTTGCCGACCAGCCTGTGTTTGCTGAAGGTGTTGCGCGCCATCGCGGTGAAGCTGTTGCAATGGTCGTAGGCGAACGCGAAGCCATTGCTGCGCTATCGCAGTCAGATTTTCCGGTTACATGGAATGAATTGCCATTTGCCTTGTTGCCGACAGATGCAATGAAACCAGAAGCACCCCTGCTTCATGGGTCGCGCAAAGGCAACATCATGGTTCAAGGCCTTGTGCAAAAGGGCGATGTATCGTCTGGCAACATGCAGGCAACCCACGTCATCGAGCGTAGCTACTCAACCCCCTTTGTTGAGCATGCCTACATAGAACCTGAAGCCGGTTGGGCCATGCGGGACGGCAACACAATTGCTATTCATGCCAGCACGCAGGCCCCGCATATGGACCGTGAGGCACTGGCTGCAATTATGGATATGCCACTGGAAGATGTGCGAATTGTGCCAACCGCCTGTGGGGGTGGTTTTGGCTCCAAGCTTGATATTTCGATGCAGCCCTATATTGCCATGGCAGCGTGGAAGCTGGGTCGGCCTGCGGGGATTGTTTACACGCGCCAGGAATCCATG
>JBAUGO010000274.1:0-2932 GCA_049679775.1 Anderseniella sp. | reverse complement strand
GCTTTCGGAAGCGAATGAAGGGGTGCTGAAACATGGCTGAAGTCACTCTCTCAAACGTCAGCAAACACTTTGATGATGTCGCTGCCCTGGAAAACGTCTCCATAACTGTGCCCGACGGTTCATTTGTCGTACTGCTGGGGCCAACGGGCGCTGGCAAGACGACCAGCCTGAGAATGGTGTCGGGTCTCGATAAGCCCGATACAGGCGATGTTCTGATCGGTGGCCAATCCATGCGTGGGCTAACGCCGGCGCAACGCAATGTCGCGATGGTGTTTCAGCAATATTCACTCTATCCACATTTGACGGTTCGTGAAAACCTTGCCTTTCCGCTGAAATCGCCACTGCTGAAGACGCCTCCTGAGGAGATACGGCGCAAGATCAGCGAAGTTGCAGAAGTGTTGCAAATTTCCCACAAGCTCGACAACAAGGCGACCGCACTTTCCGGTGGCGAAATGCAGCGCGTTTCCATCGGTCGGGCCTTGGTCCGCAACCCCTCGATCTATTTGATGGACGAGCCGCTGAGTTCGCTTGATGCCAAATTGCGCGCGGACCTGCGTATCGAGCTCAAGCGAATTCAAGCAAGCTCTGGCGCGACACTTCTTTACGTAACACACGACCAGATTGAAGCGATGACAATGGCAACCCATGTTGGGGTTCTCGATCAGGGCAGGTTGATCCAGTTCGGCTCGCCACGGGAAATCTATGAAAACCCGGTCAGCATTTACGCTGCAAGTCGCCTCGGGCAACCGCGGATCAATATCCTGCCAGCGAACCTTTTCGCAGGTGCACCGGCGACGGCTGAGACCATCGGGTTGCGACCGGAGCAGATCATCCAGGGCAAGGGTGATGACAGCATTGTCACCCGTGTGGAGCATCTGGGCGACCAGACCCGCTTGCACCTGTCATTCAAGAACCATGATCTGATCACGGTTACAGACGCGCACACCGATCTCCAATCGGGTGACATCGTGAAAATTCAATCGCACAAGCCGTTTTATTTCAGAGCGGATGGCGCACGCATTGCGTAGGGAGGATTTCGAATGACCCAGTTCATGAACAAGCGAGAAGACATTGTCACCGAGGCGGTAGATGGTGTCGTGGCAGCTTCAGGGGGGAGGTTGGCGCGGCTGGACGGATATCCCCACATCAGGGTGGTGGTTCGCAATGACTGGGACAAATCGAAAGTCGCACTGGTGTCCGGCGGAGGCTCCGGCCACGAACCGGCCCATGCCGGTTTTGTTGGCAAGGGGATGTTGACGGCAGCAGTGTGCGGCGATGTTTTCGCTTCACCGTCAGTTGATGCTGTTCTGGCTGGTATTCTGGCGGTCACCGGGCCGACAGGATGTCTGCTGATCGTCAAGAACTACACAGGAGACCGTCTCAATTTCGGTCTTGCCGCCGAGCGCGCCCGCGCTTTCGGGCTTAACGTAAGCATGGTGGTTGTGGATGATGACGTTGCCCTGCCGGATTTGCCGCAGGCGCGCGGCGTTGCTGGCACGCTTTTCGTTCACAAGATTGCCGGTGCCGTTGCAGAAGCGGGCGGTGATCTTGCAGAAGTGGAAGCAGCCGCCAGGCGGGTGATCTCCGGCACCAGGTCGATCGGCATGTCGCTGGACACATGCACCGTACCCGGCTCGCCGAAGGAAGACCGCATTCCAAAAGGTATGGCGGAACTCGGCCTTGGTATCCATGGAGAATCTGGTGTCGAGCAGGTGCCGTTCATTGACGCCCGCGGCGCGATAGGCGCTGTAATCGGAAAGCTCTCGGCGGCGATGGATGACAAACCGCATGTGGCTTTGCTCAACAACCTTGGCGGGGCCTCCGTGCTGGAAATGTCCGTGTTGTTACACGAACTGATCCAGTCCTCTGCAGGAAGAAGGATTACCCATATAGTTGGTCCAGCCGCTATGATGACCTCACTCGACATGCGTGGCTTTTCCGTTTCCGTGTTCCCGGCAGGAAAAGACGATATGAAAGCACTGGAAGCTGTTACGCCTCTGTCTGCCTGGCCAGGTATCAACAAGATAACGCCCGTCGAAATAGTCGGGCTTCCCGACGGTCTTACACCCATTGCACCACTTCCCTCCGATCACAAGCCCACACGCTTGTTCCTTACCGGCTGCTGCGAATTGCTGATATCAGCAGAAGCCGCACTCAATGCGCTTGATGCCAAGTCTGGCGATGGTGATACCGGATCAACGCTCGCAGGCGCGGCGCGTGCATTGATAGGTGCGATGGACAGGCTGCCACTTTCCGACCATACGCAACTCTATCGAGCTATCGGGCAGGAATTGAGTCAGACCATGGGTGGTTCATCCGGTGTGTTGCTGGCCATCTTTTTCGCAGCTGCGGGTGATGCGACATCAAGCGGATTGCCGATGCGCGAAGCATTGCAGGCAGGGTTGATGCGCATGCAGGAAATTGGCGGTGCCAATCTCGGCGATCGCACGATGGTGGATGCGCTCTCTCCTGCGCTCGAAGCACTTGCAGTAGACATGAAAGAAGCTGCCAGGGCCGCACGGGCAGGAGCGGATTACACGGCAACCCTGTCCCAGGCAAATGCCGGACGGTCTTCCTATATCAGCGCCACACAGCTGAAAGGTCATGTTGATCCGGGTGCCGAAGCCGTTGCATTGCTATTCGAGCATCTGGCCGCATGATGACATATTTTTGAACCTATTCTTGCAGATATGCGTAAACACCTTGCACCATTTTACAGCTCAATTGGCCGTCCTTCGATTGATCCCGAACTGATGATCCGCATGTTGCTGGTTGGTTATTGCTTGGGCATCCGTTCAGAGCGGCGGCTGTGCGAGGAAATTCATCTCAACTTAGCTTATCGCTGGTTCTGCCGTCTCGATCTGGGCGATGCAGTACCGGATCATTCGACATTCTCCAAGAACCGTCACGGCCGGTTCCGCGACAGTGATTT
>JBAUGO010000273.1:0-3704 GCA_049679775.1 Anderseniella sp. | reverse complement strand
CGAACAAGACATCAATCCTGAGCCTGAGCCTGAGCCTGAGCCTGAGCCTGAGCCTGAGCCTGAGCCTGAGCCTGAGCCTGAGCCTGAGCCTGAGCCTGAGCCTGAGCCTAAAAAGGGTTGGTTCGGGCGGTTGCGGGAAGGGCTTTCAAAGTCTTCCAGGTCGCTCACGGGTAACATCACAAGCATCTTCACCAAGCGCAAGCTGGATGCTGATACGCTTCAGGATCTTGAGGATGTGTTGATACAGGCTGACCTTGGCGTTGCCATGGCCACCCGCATTACCGATGAAGTTGCGCGAGGGCGCTATGACAAGGAGATTGATCCAGCCGAAGTCCGCGCCATCATGGCGAGGGAAATTGCCAAGGTGCTGAAGCCGGTTGAAGTGCCGTTCAACTTTGCGGCGGATACGCAGCCTTTTGTGATCCTTGTGGTTGGGGTGAACGGGGCTGGCAAGACCACAACCATTGGCAAGCTTGGTGCAATTGCCAGGTCAGAAGGCTTCAAGGTGATGATTGCAGCTTGTGATACTTTCCGGGCTGCTGCGATCGAGCAATTGTCTGTCTGGGGCGAGCGTGTCGGAGCAACAGTATTGTCACGACCGACCGGTGCCGATGCGGCGGGGCTGGCATTTGATGCCCTGGAGCAGGCGCAGCGCGACGGTACTGATATCTTGATGATTGATACAGCAGGCAGGTTGCAGAACAAGACCAACCTGATGGATGAGCTGGACAAGATTGTGCGTGTCATCAAGAAAAAGGATGAAACAGCACCTCATGCCGTGTTGCTGGTGTTGGATGCAACCACCGGGCAGAACGCCGTCTCACAGGCAGAAGTGTTTACAAAGGTTGCCGGTGTCACCGGTATCATCATGACCAAGCTGGATGGTACAGCGCGTGGCGGCATTCTGGTGGCCATTGCAGAAAAGTTTGCATTACCGGTACATGCAATCGGGGTTGGTGAAAAGATAGAAGACTTGCAGCCATTTGATGCACTGGCCTTTGCCAATGCGATCGCGGGTGTTGAAGAAGGAAAAGAAATTGGCTGATACAGCACAAACAGCGAAGGTTAATCCGGTATTGAAGCTGGCTCTTGAGCTCGGGCCACTGGTGATTTTCTTTTTTGTCAATTCACGAGGTGCCGGGCTGATTGAAAAGTATGGCTGGCAGGACATTTTCCCCCAACCAATCTTTCTTGCAACGGCTGTATTCATGGTGGCCATGCTGATCTCTATTTTGGCAAGCTGGATATTGACCCGACACCTGGCAATCATGCCCTTGATCACTGGCGTGGTCGTGCTGGTTATGGGCGGCCTTACGCTATGGCTGCAAGATGATACGTTCATCAAGATCAAGCCAACCATCGTGAACCTGTTTTTTGGAGGTGTCCTGCTGATCGGTTTGATGTTTGGCAAATCTCTGCTGGCCTATGTGTTTGATGCAGCGTTCTCGCTTGATGAGACCGGTTGGCTCAAGCTGACATTGCGATGGGGTATTTTCTTCCTGTTTCTGGCAGCTTTGAACGAAATCATCTGGCGGACTCAATCCACGGACTTCTGGGTTGCGTTCAAAGTCTGGGGGACTATGCCGCTGACAATGGTTTTTGCCCTTGCACAACTTCCATTGATGCAAAAACACATGATTGAAGTGGACGATAGCTCTAAATCTTGACGCAATTTCTGATGACGTAAGGTAAAAAACAATTTTATTTTCATCTGTATTGGTTTAGAGCTTGTTTAGATTTTATTATAAGGCTTGGAGACGTTTATAGATTTGTCGGGGGGGAGACCGAATGGATGATCGACCAGTAAAAATTATTGATACATCGCAAAACGGGCAAATGCCTGTAAGTTTTTGGTTAAAGCGAGCAGCGCAATACTCAGCAGACCTTTATGCCGAGCAGCTCGGAAAATCAGGCCTTACCCAACGCCAGTATACGGTTCTGGAAACGCTGCGCCGCAATGAGGGCCGCAGCCAGACCGTGCTTGTGCGTCAAAGCGGTATTGACCGGTCTACGTTGGCTGACCTGATCAACAGGCTGGAGATGCAAGGGTATTTGCGCCGTGAAAGAAGTGAAAACGACGCGCGGGTAAATTACGTTTTTCTGACAGAGTCAGGACGCGAAATGCTGGCCAAGGCAGAGCCTATGGTTTCGTTGGTTGACAAGGCGCTGGTTGACAGTTTGCCGGAGGGCAAGCGGGAAGCTTTCCAGACATGCCTGCATTTGCTTTCCAGTCGACTGGATGTAGAAAACGCAGACTCTTAGGGCATGCTGTTCAGCCCGCCTTCGACTTCAATGCCTTCTCGATGGCGGGTACCAACTCCTCAGTCAATTTTGACGGACTTATCGGCCCGGTAAACTTATAGACGATTTTTCCTTCATTATTGATGATGAAGGTTTCAGGGACCCCATAAACCCCCCAGTCAACAGCGGTTCGGCCAGTTGCATCCACGCCAACGCCTGAATAGGGATTTCCCAGTGCGTTGAGAAACCGTACGGCGTTTTCACGTTGGTCTTTGTAGTTGAGGCCGATAACGCGAATGTCTGTGCGTTTTGCAAGCTCGACTAGTTGAGGGTGTTCATCACGGCAGGGCCCGCACCAGGACGCAAAGACATTCACCACTGTTACGCCATTGCCTGTCAGCTCACTGGAAACAAGGCCAGGGATCGGTGAATTGTTGCGGGTGAGACCTTCAAGTGCGGGCAGATCAAGCGAGGGAGCGGGTTTGTCAAGCAGGGCTGATGGCAGTTTAGACGGATCACCTTGCAGTCCCACCATGAATACTGCTGCAAGACCTGCAAAAATCAGGAAGGGTGCCAATACCCATGTGCGTGAGTGTTGTTTTGTTGTATCCGGTTCGACACTCATGAGCTGACCTTGTCTGATTGAGGTTGTCGTGAGGGGCGTTGGGCATCCAATTGAGCCAGGCGCCTGGATATGCGGCGACTGCGAGCTATTACCCAGATAATCAGGGCACCAAGCACGAGGCATGTAAGTCCATAGGAGGCTGCGACATAGCCAATGTGTTTGGCAGAAAAGTCAATCATGGTCGGTCACCTCAACGCGTCAGTTCGTGCAAGCTCGGTCTGGCGAATGCGGCGTTCGCCGATTTCAGATCGGATGGCAAGCAGATGAAGGGTGAGAAAAAGAAATGAATAGGCAAGCCCCATGATCAGCAAGGGTGTCAACATGGACGGGTGAATGGTCGGACCATCTGCGCGGAACACGCTTGCTGGCTGGTGAAGGGAGTACCACCAGTCGACCGAGAATTTTACAATCGGAACATTGATAAAGCCGACAATGGCAACGATGGCTGCAATGCGCGCAGCACGGCGTGGGTCATCAATGGCCTGCCAGATCGCCATATAGCCCAGATACAGCAAGAACATGATGAACATGGAAGTTAGTCGTGCGTCCCAGACCCACCAGGTGTTCCACATCGGCTTGCCCCAGATCGATCCGGTCGCTAATGCCAGAAAACAAAAACACGCACCGATGGGCGCTGCAGCCTTGGCGGCCAGGTCAGCCAGTGGATGGCGAAAGACAATCGCGACGATGCTGGACACGGCCATTATTGTGTAGACCATCAATGCCGACCATGCAGCCGGTACGTGGACATACATGATGCGAACGGTTTCGCCTTGCTGGTAGTCGGATGGAGAACGCGCAATGCCCAGATACAAGCCTGCAGCAAACAGTATGATCG
>JBAUGO010000272.1:0-7855 GCA_049679775.1 Anderseniella sp. | reverse complement strand
ATAGTGTATAGGCTGGATCAATGATGAACATGGACGAACCTGAAACGGGATATTCGGTGAGGGGCCAGAACAATTGCGTACCGTAGACCGTAAAGGCGTCAAGCAGCGGATGCGTGATCAACACCAGCCACACCATCATCATCCAGGCTTTCAGACTGGCCATGCCGTGCAGCTTGTGCAGCAGCCACCCGATGCAAGGGGCAGCAGCGGTCAACACAATCAGGGAATGGGAAAAACCACGATGATAGGTAAAGTCCTGCACCGGGCCGCCATAATTGATCAGGACGTCCAGGTCCGGCAACGTACCAAGGGCTGCGCCATACAGGGCGGCTCGCCGACCAATTGCGCGACCAATCACAAGCTCAGCGATTGAAGCGCCCAGCAAAATCTGTGTTACTGAATCCATGGTGGTTTAACGTATTCCTGGAGGTTCTGGTTTGCTATTGGCTTGCCCAGACGATGCGCGCTATCCACTCTATATTACCACGATCGACGGTTCGCGTTTCGTGATCGGGATTGAATGAGGCAAGCTCCAGTGCTTTTGCGGTTTCACGCTGCAGCACCTTGGCCATCACCTCACCATCTCTGGTCTTGACAACAACCCTGTCGCCACGGCGCGGTGTGGAAGCCGGTGACACAATGATGGTATCGCCTTCGCGATAGACGGGTACCATGCTGTCTCCTGAAATCTCCAGTGCATAGGCGTTCATGTCATTGACGTTTGGCAGGTCAATCTGCTCCCAGCCGCTACCGACGGGAAATCCGGAATCATCAAAAATACCACCCGTTCCTGCCTGTGCCATGCCAATCAACGGGATCAGTTGCCGTGCCGAGCGCATGCCCTGGACCAGTGTCGTAAAATCATCCAGTGATGTCTTGGTGGCATCAAGGCATTTGGCAATACTTTCAGTGGAAGGCCAGCGTGGCCTGCCTTCCGGCGTGATGCGCTTTGACTTGTTGAACGAGGTGGCATCAAGACCTGCCGACTTGGCAAGCGCTGACGCCGACATGTTGTTGGCAGCAGCAAGCTTGTCCAGCGCACTCCAGATCTGTGAATGGGAAAACATGAGCATCTCCTCCCCTTTAGGCCTCGGGGGATAAGTGAATATTTGTTTATGTCAGGAATTTATACCGCTATCAGAAATGATTCACAATAGTTTGTGGTTTGCTTGTCATGCCGCCTTGTTTTGCAAGTGATGCGCGCATAGGTTCTGCATCCATCATGACCATGATCTACAAGATAATTGACAAGGACGACTGGGACCGGGCGCGCAGTTGCGGGCGTTATACCGGCTCGCAAGACGACAAGCGCGATGGGTTCATTCATTTTTCTACAGCTGAGCAAATGGTTGAAACGGCAGCTCGCCACTTTGCCGGGCAGTCCAACCTGATGCTTTTGGCTATTGATGCTGACACACTGGGAGATGCACTGAAGTGGGAAGCGTCTCGCAACGGACAGCTGTTCCCTCATCTATACTCCATCTTGAAGGTGTCCTCGGTGCAACAATCATGGTCATTGCCTCTTGATGCTGATGGCAAGCATGTTTTCCCTGAAGAGGCTAAATGAACAGACTGTTTTCACTGGCCCGGCCCGTACTGCATATGCTCGATGCCGAGCAGGCACACACCCTAACCATTGCATCGCTCAAGTGCGGCCTGATGAGACCTGTGAATGTGCGCAAGGATACCAGGCTTCATGTCAGTTGCATGGGGATGGACTTTCCCAATCCGCTTGGCCTTGCAGCCGGCTTTGACAAGAACGCAGAAGTGCCCGATGCCATGTTGGCGCTTGGCTTTGGTTTTGTCGAAACAGGCTCCGTGACGCCACGCCCGCAGACCGGCAATGACAAACCGCGATTGTTCAGGTTGAGCGAGGATCAAGCCGTGATCAACCGCATGGGGTTCAACAATGATGGTCATCCAAAAGTATTCGCCAGATTGTCCGAGCGAGGTGCACGAGGCGGAATTCTGGGTGTCAATCTGGGTGCCAACAAGGATGCCAGCGATCGCATAGCAGATTACGCCATGGGCGCTGCCGTCTTCAATAAACTAGCCAGTTACATAACGGTCAATGTGTCATCGCCCAACACGCCTGGCCTGCGCGGACTTCAATCAAAAGGTGAGCTTGAAGCCTTGATTGGCAAGGTCAATGAGGCGCTGGATGGTGCAGCACGCGAAGACGGGCGGCGCGCACCACTGGTCTTGAAAATCGCTCCTGATCTGGTGGAAGAGGAGTTGCGTGATATTTGCGAGGTTTGCCAGTCTGCAAAAGTCGACGCCATCATCATCTCCAACACCACCATTTCGAGACCTGCACTCAAATCATCGCACGCAGGTCAAGCAGGCGGTTTGTCCGGTGCTCCCCTGTTTGCCCTGTCCACGGTTCAGCTTGCCCGTGCCTACGCCATGCTGGAAGGAAAGCTTCCACTGATCGGTGCGGGTGGCATATCAAGCGCAGAAGACGCCTGGCAGAAGCTGCGTGCAGGGGCAAGCTTGCTGCAATTGTATTCAGCGCTTGTTTATCACGGGCCTAAACTGATTGCCGACATTCTGGACGGGCTGGTCATGCGACTGGACAACAGCGATTATTCATCACTGGCTGACGTCACAGGCTCAGGCTGCGAAGACTGGCTCTCCGGCGGATCATCGCGCACCTGATGGTTTTTAAATGCTGGCCTTCCCGATTGCCTAGTTCTTGCCGCGCACAACTTTTTGTCGCTGTGTCCCAAGGCCATCAATACCAAGGTCCATAACATCACCAGGTTTCAGGAATAGCTGAGGCTTCATGCCAAGACCAACGCCTGCCGGTGTGCCCGTTATGACAATGTCACCTGGTTTCAGCGTCATGAATTGCGACAGATAATGCACAATGAACTTGATCGGGAAAATCATGTTCCTGGTCGAACCGTCCTGCATTCGCTTGCCGTTGACATCGCACCACAGATTTAGCTTTTGTGGATTGGGGATTTCGTCACGCGTCACCAGCCAGGGACCAATCGGCCCATAGGTGTCGTGCGACTTACCCTTGATCCATTGACCGCCACGTTCAGCCTGGTTTTCACGTTCTGACACGTCATTGCACAGGAAATATCCCGCAATGTGATTGAGTGCCTTTGATTGTGGAACATTGCGGGCTTCAGTGCCGATAACAAAGCCGATCTCGACTTCCCAATCGGTCTTGCGCGACATCCTGGGCATCACAACATCGTCGTTGGGGCCTGAAATGCAGCTTGTGTGTTTTGAAAAAATAACGGGCTCGACCGGTATCGGATGGCCGGTTTCCCTGGCATGGTCGGTGTAGTTCAGCCCGATGCAGATAAAGTTTCCAACACCACTGACGGGCGCGCCATAGCGTGGTTTGCCTTTGACAGCAGGCAAGCGTGCAGTGTTGATTTTGGCAAGTCTTGCAAGCGCCTTGTCAGAGAGTTGGTCCGGTGTAATGTCATCAATCTTGCCTGACAGATCACGTAAAATGCCATCACTATCCAGCAAGCCAGGTTTTTCCTTGCCAGCCTTGCCAAAGCGCACGAGTTTCATTGTTGTTGCCCCTATATCTGTTTCAGCAATTATCAGCACTTGCATGCCAAAGCGGTTTATATCCGTTGTGCAGGATGGCCACGATTGTGCGTGGTGTCAAAACCTCAACATCAATATTGAGATTGAAAGGTATGCGAGCTTCATAGCCTGATGGCGACCATCGCAGAAGTTGGCCCTGGTGTAACGCTGCCATTTGGCCATCAACGCGAACCATTGCAGCATCCGGCAAGGCTGCGAGACTGCTTGCCCACACGGGTTTGGTGGCCGATTTACCTCGACGCTGAAGAGATAGTTCCTTGTCCATCTGCGGGGCTGTTGGTGGTTTGGCCAACCCTTGCGATAGCTGCCAATGCCTTGAAAAGGTTTTTGCATCGACCCTGCGACATTCAAAGCAGGGCCTGTGACCGGCAGCCAGCGCCGTCACCTCATCGAGGAAGAACAGCTCTGTATATCCCGTCCCCATCACAGTGCGCTGGCGCTGCTTGAACTGCAACACACAGCATATCCATTGTTTTGAGCTTTGTGTCTTGATCAGGTTTTTTGTATCAGGGTCGTGCAGGCGACCACCGCGATTGCCCATGAGCATGCCGCGTGCGGCATGTGAGATGATCTGTCCGTCGGGGCATACCCGGTTTTGCAAAGGCATATTATTTTCGCGCCTTGTGCTGTTGCAATCGTCGATCAGCTATTTGCGAACGCCTGCTGACGGCATCGCTTTCACGCCAGGCTTCAGCGACAGCACTCATGTGCGCCTTGACTGCCTGAGCTGCGCTTTCAGGGTCACGCGCCATGACCGCGTCATAGATGGCCTTGTGCTGGAGCAAGAGAGCCTCACGCCCACCTTTGTGACCATACAGGAGATGGCGGTTGTGAAACACACCATGTTGCAGAAGATTGTATATGGAGCGCAGTGTCTGTGTCATGACAATGTTGTGGCTGGCATCACTTACCGCGATGTGCAACTCCACATCCAGACGCGCTTCTTCGGCAGGATCCTCGTCCTGATGAGCAGCATGCATTTGCTCCATGATTGACGTCAGTATTTCACGGTCAGCATCGGTTGCCCGCACAGCTGCCCAGCGCGCGGCCTGGGTTTCCATCTCCTGGCGAAATTCGAGATAATCAGCGGTTGCCTTTTCATGCCTGGAAAACAACCCGATTATGGGTTCTGCAAATATCGACCGCATAACATTGGCAATGAATGTGCCGCCGCCCTGGCGCGCAATCAGCAGGCCTGACGCTTCCAGTTGAGCAAGCGCTTCGCGCAAAGTTGGGCGCGACACGTTGAATTGCACTGCAAGATCACGCTCTGCCGGTAGCGCATCTCCAGGACGCAAGGCACCTTCAAGCACCAACTGCTCAATCTGGTGAACGATCCCCTGGGATACACGATCTTGTTGTACGGGCTGGAACATGTCGAGATGAGCCTTTGATCAGCACAAGGTGCAAGGCAATCATATACACTTTTGAATTGGTCAAGCAATCTATCCAATTCCAAGTCATAGGCTCGGACATGAAAAAACCGGCAGGTTTATCTGCCGGTTTTTGACTTTATCGAAGATTGCAGGGCTTATTTCTTCATCGATGCGAGATAAGCGGCAACATCCTTGCGATCCTGCTCTTTTGCCAGCTTGAAAGCCATCTTGGACTTGCCATTGACATAAGCCTTTGGGTCCGCCAGGTAATCGGCCAGTTTGGCTTCATCCCATTCGCCGATTGTTTCAGCTGCGGCGACGATGCCTTCGCCATATTTGTAGCCTTCAACAGACGCGGCCTTGCGCCCGACAATACCTACCAGATGAGGTCCGACCTTGTTCTTTTCCTCGTCAGCTACGTGGCATGCCTTGCACTTCTTGTAAACTTTCTCGCCATTTGCAGCATCACCAGCATCCTGGGCCATTGCAGCGCCACTCAAACTTCCAAGTGCGATCAAGGCCGCGATGGTCAATTTAAAATTCATGATATGTCTCCGGTAAAACGCTAAAATACTGTCGAACCCACTCTCAGTGCCAACTAATATAATGATACGCGCATTTGATGGCAATGGATTGAGGCCGTTAAGGTTTCTACTTGAAGCCTGATTTGGCACAATGAAATACCAAAAGCCTGCCGTATCGCGGAATAAGTCGTTGAATTCAGCTGCTTTGCATGGTGAATGCCCTGATCTTGCATCTGGAAAAATCAGGAAATATGAAATGAATGTTACTGCAAAGCACGGTGATTTGACCGTTGCGAAACCTCTTTATGATTTTATCAACAATGAAGCCTTGCCTGGCACCGGCCTATCGTCTGATACATTCTGGTCAGCTGCTGACAAGATCATTCATTCATTTTCGCCAAAGATTTCGGGTTTGCTACGCAAGCGCAAGTCTTTGCAGAACAAGATCAATCGCTGGCACAAACTCAATTCAGGCCACGCCATTGATCCAGTAGCCTACAAAGGATTTCTGGAAGAAATCGGCTACATCGAAAAGGACAAGGGTGATTGCACGGTCACGACCCGCAATACTGATGACGAGATTGCCAGGGTTGCAGGAGCGCAACTGGTCGTGCCTGTCATGAATGCGAGATACGCGCTGAATGCAGCCAATGCCCGCTTCGGGTCGCTGTATGATGCTCTCTATGGCACTGACGCCATTTCTGAAGCCGGTGGTGCTACACGTTCAGGCGGGTACAACCCGGAGCGTGGCAAAAAGGTGATTGCCTGGGCCCGCAATTTTCTCGATCAGGCGGTACCCCTGTTCGGTGGCAGTCATGCAGATGTCACGCGTTATTTCATTCAGGATCGCAAATTGGCCGTTTCACTGTCTTCGGGCTCCGTAACAGGACTGGTGGATAATGCCCAGTACAAGGGTTTCAAAGGAGACAAGAAAAACCCAACCGCCATTTTGCTGGTCAATAACGGATTGCACATCGAAATCGTCATCGACCATAACCATCAGATCGGCGCCAGCGACGATGCGGGCGTGTCTGATGTTATTCTTGAAAGTGCGATGTCCACGATCATGGATTGCGAGGATTCTGTTGCAGCCGTTGATGCTGATGACAAGGTCGTCATTTACCGAAACTGGCTTGGACTGATGAAAGGTGACTTGCAGGACGCTTTCACGAAAGGCAGCGACAGGGTTGTGCGCAAGCTGGTTGCTGATCGTGAATACACAGGTGTCAATGGCAAGCCGCTTTCACTGCACTCACGCTCACTCATGCTGGTTCGCAATGTGGGTTTACTGATGACCATTGGTGCCATCAAGGACAGAAACGGCAATGATATTCCCGAAACGCTACTTGATGCGCTGGTCAACACCGCAATCGCGCTGCATGATGTAGGGCCAAACGGGCGTCGCGCCAATTCACGCAAAGGATCGGTTTATGTGGTTGTGCCCAAAATGCACGGGCCAAAAGAAGCCGGTCTCGTAAATCAGCTCTACACAGCGATTGAAACGGCGTTTGGCATGAAGCGAAACACTGTGAAAATGGGCATCATGGATGAGGAACGTCGCACAACGGTCAACCTGAAGGAATGTATCCGTGCTGCACGTTCTCGTGTGTTCTTCATCAATACCGGTTTCCTTGATCGTACCGGTGATGAAATGCATACGTCCATGGAAGCAGGTCCGATGATCCGCAAGGCGGACATGAAAAAATCCACATGGATTGACGCCTATGAGCGCTGGAATGTGGATGTCGGACTTGCATGCGGCCTACCGGGAGCTGCCCAGATCGGCAAGGGCATGTGGGCAATGCCGGACCTGATGCACGACATGCTGGAGCAGAAGATCTCCCACCCGAAAGCTGGTGCAAACACCGCCTGGGTCCCGTCTCCCACAGCTGCAACACTGCATGCAACCCACTATCACCAGGTGAATGTTGCTGAGGTTCAAAAGCAGCTCGCCACTCGTGAAAAGGCAAAGCTGGAAGACATCCTGTCAATACCACTGGCGCCAAATCCGAACTGGGACCGCAAGGAAATCCAGAACGAGATTGAAAACAATTGTCAGGGCATTCTGGGCTATGTCGTGCGCTGGATTGATCAGGGCGTGGGGTGTTCAAAAGTTCCTGACATCAACAATGTCGGCTTGATGGAAGACCGTGCAACACTGCGCATCTCCTCACAGCATCTGGCAAACTGGTTGCGCCACAAGGTCGTCACACGCGGCAAGGTCATGAAAGCCATGAAGAAGATGGCTGTCGTTGTTGACAGGCAAAATGCCAATGACCCTGCCTACAGGCCCATGGCCACCGATTTTGAAAACTCCATTGCCTTCAAGGCTGCGTGTGACCTCGTGTTTGAAGGCCGCAAGCAACCGTCAGGATATAC
>JBAUGO010000271.1:0-1829 GCA_049679775.1 Anderseniella sp. | reverse complement strand
CAATGGTTCCAAGACCTATACCACCGCCACCTCGCCTGCCCATTGGTATGCGAAAGCCACCACGACCACCACCTTGACCGCGACGGTCCTCGACATTTGTACTCTGCTTTTCATCATCAAGACGCATGGCAACTTCCCCTTAACCAGCAATTCTGAACTAATGCCAGCATGCGGATTTACCCGCAACTGGCAATACAGTTTAGACCAGAAATACCTGAGGTCACCAGACTCAAAGATATGTATCAGTCAAAGTAATTTTCCAGAGTGCCGCGACGCCGAATATCCAGGGTTGCGCAATGGAACGCCCCGCCAAATGGTGCATAGTGCAGGAAGGAACACGGTATGGGTTCAAAGCCCCAACCTTCCAGTGCCTTTATCATTCCGGTGTGGTGCTTTTCGCAAATGACACGCTTCTCGTCGATCATCAATACATTCATGCTCAACCATTTGCCGCACATGGATGTCAATTCCAGCAACTTGTCTCCAGTAATCGGATCTGGCTCTGGCGCAATCAGAATGTCCCAGTTCCTGAACATGTCAGGTAATTCATTTACGTTGATGTACTCAGGGTTGACCAGAACCTTACCAGGAGCGAGAGGCATGAAGGTTGTATCAATGTGCATAGGCTGCCTGCAGGTACCCTTCAAGCGATGGACACGGTATTCCTCACCGAGATGTCGTTGAAGCCAATCAATCCCAAAATCATTGGTAACATTGCTCTTGATTACGAAGATATCGCGACCACAACGCACAAAATCGGCAGCATCGAAAACAGGTTCCCATTCATTGATCACATAGCGAACATCCTCGCCATAGGCGGGAATTGTGTAACCGGAATCAAACAGCTCATCTGCCAGTTCAGGCTTGGGGGCAGAAGTCCAGCGTGCACCACGCTGGAAATAGTCCTTCAACAGATCACGGTAAGAATGGGTCTCGAAATATCGGCACGGCCAGGCCATTGGCGTCTCGATGATTTCATTGCCGACAACCAACATGGAATCACGCGGGCAAGTATTGCAGAAGCCACGGGACTTGAATTCAGGCGTTTGAATCTTTTCTCGATAATTGACGGCGCGCGGACGAACAACCTTGATACCCAAGTCTTCAAGTATCTTGATGAAACCTTCCAGCTCTTCCTGAGCCGGATTTATCATCATTGAGGGATACTTGATGCCGGAGAACAGTCCGAACATCTTGCCAGTCATACCAGGCACGTTGCACGTTACAACGGGATGATTGGACGGTATTACAGCGCCTTCAAGCCTGCCAACCATGACCTCTTCCAGCGGATCCCATTCATTATGGGAATTGACTGGTCCTAAATCGTCAAGTGCCATGAAGTTCGATTGTATTTCAGGACTGTTCATCGAAAATGGTTCCGAATTTGCAAGGGGTTAATCAGGCTGTTTGATGATCACACCTGAAAGCTGTCGAGAAATTTGAGGCCGGCCACCCCGATAAGAATGAGGCCAATGCAGGCATATTTTGCAGGACTTGCTGCTTCCTGAAATGCCACGATGCCGATAAAGGCCGCACCAGCAATGCCTATACTGCACCATACGGCATAGCCTGTACTGATCGGGATGGTCTTGAGAGCGATCGCCAAGAGGGGGAAGCTTGCAATCAGGCAGGCAATTGTCCAAACCGTTGGCACGGGACGGGTAAACCCGTCAGACAGTTTGAGGCCAACGGCCCAACCAATTTCTGCGAGCCCGGCAAGTATCAACCAGACCCATGCCATAGCCGGGCCTGGTGTATAACGGGCAATCATGTCGATTAGGTGCACAGCGAACTTTCCTTAAATATGCAGTTTTCAAAATGCATAGATA
>JBAUGO010000270.1:0-6556 GCA_049679775.1 Anderseniella sp. | reverse complement strand
CGTGAAAACAAGCGAGCTATCAGGTGCCGCCGCCTGCCAGATGGTCAGGCTGGGTGGCACGATGTGCGGATAAAAGCTGATGCCAATTCCTGCAAAACTCAGCACGAAAAGCGAAAGCGATCCAAGGAATGGCGAGGTGTCGTGTTTGTCTCGCAGGCCTGTGTGAATGATCCAGGCACTGGCCACAACAAGCACAGGAACGATGAACGAGAAAAAGGCAGCAGGCAATGCAAACCAACGTTCAAAATACACAGGGTCAAGAAATGGCGTAATGGCACTCACGACACCAATGAAGCCAAGGGTGGCCAAAAACAGCCAGCGTGCCCTTTTGCGCATGCGTTCCTGCAATGGACCTTCCAGTTTGTAAATGAGCCATGTTGCCCCCAACAGCATGTAGCCCACCACGACTGCCACACCGCACAATATTGAAAATGGTGTCAGCCAATCCCACCAGCCGCCCGAGTAGGCCCTGTTGGTAATGGAAATCCCCTGCACCAGCGCACCAAGCGCAATGCCTTGCGTGAATGCTGCAACGCCAGATCCAAGAATAAAGGCCCAGTTCCAGACGTGTTTCCATCGTTTCGTGCGCCAACGGTATTCAAAGGCGACACCGCGAAACACCAGCGCGAGCAGCATGATTATCAAGGGCATGTAAAGCGCTGGCAGCACGGTTGCATAAGCCAATGGAAACACGGCGAACAATCCGCCACCACCCATGACAAGCCAGGTCTCGTTGCCGTCCCATACGGGTGCAACCGTGTTCATCATGATGTCACGGTCATGTTTTGCCGGTTCCAGCGCAAACAATATGCCGACGCCAAGGTCGAACCCGTCCAGCACCACATACATCAACACGGCAAACGCGATAATACCCGCCCATATGAATGGAAGATCAAGTTCCATCGCTCAGCCCTCCAGACTTGTTTTATAAATTTGGGAAACGGGGGTTATGCCGGATGCCCGCAATGGTCCCTTTGCCAATTCAGTTTCACCAGGCATGCCTGGCGCCTTGTACATCA
Organism: Anderseniella sp.; assembly: GCA_049679775.1. Taxonomy (GTDB): domain Bacteria; phylum Pseudomonadota; class Alphaproteobacteria; order Rhizobiales; family Aestuariivirgaceae; genus Anderseniella. Next base: position 5,537 of record JBAUGO010000270.1, on the reverse strand, counting down.
TACGAAGTATATAAAAGGTACATGCTCCAAAAACGAAAAAATACACGATGATGAACGCAATCAACGATGTGGCAACCGCAGGTGCTGCAATTGGCGCGAGGGAATCAGATGTGCGCAGCAGACCGTAGACCGTATACGGCTGGCGACCGACTTCGGTGGTAATCCACCCGGCAAGTACAGCAACAAAGCCGGTCGGCCCCATAATGACGGCTGCACGATGCAACCAGCTATCGGTAAATAACACACCGCGCCATCGCGCCCACAAGCTCCAGAGCCCCAACCCCAGCATGGAAAAGCCAATCACAATCATGACACGAAAACTCCAGAATAAGATTGCAACTGGTGGTTGCTCGTCCAACGGAACAGTATCAAGGCCAGCCAGTGGTGCATTAAGGTCGTGCTTCAGGATCAGACTGGACGCCTTGGGAATCTGGATAGCGAAATCAATACGCTTTTCGGTGGAGTTGGGAATGCCAAACAGGATCAGCGGCGCACCGTCTGGATGGCTGTCATAATGGCCTTCCATTGCCATCACCTTTGCCGGTTGATGCTCGAGCGTGTTCAAGCCGTGAAGGTCTCCTGCAAAAATCTGAGCCGGCGTCACCAGAGCTGCCATCCACATGGCCATGGAAAACATTTTGCGGGCGGGTTGATGCGTACGGTCCCTGAGCAAATGCCAGGCACCTGCTGCTCCCACAACGAGTGCAGTGGTCAGAAATGCAGCCAGCACCATATGCACAAGGCGATATGGAAAAGACGGATTGAAAATGATTGCCCACCAGTCCTCCGGTATGAACTGGCCTGCCTCGTTTATCGAGTACCCTGCAGGAGTGTGCATCCATGAATTGACTGACAAAATCCAGGTGGCTGACATCAATGTGCCGGCTGCAACAATGGCAGTGGCAACCATGTGCAACTTGTCGCCAACCCGTTTGCGACCAAACAGCATGATGCCAAGAAAGCCTGCCTCCAGGAAAAACGCACTCATAACCTCATAGGCCATGAGTGGTCCGAGAACCGGGCCCGTCTTGTCAGAAAAGACACTCCAGTTGGTGCCGAACTGGTAGGACATCACAATGCCGGAGACGACGCCCATGCCAAAGGCAACCGCGAAAATCTTCTTCCAGTAATTGAAGAGTGTCAGGTAGACACCATCTCCCGTCTTAAGCCAAAGGGCATTCAGAACAGCAAGATAGCTGGCAAGGCCGATGGAGAACGCCGGAAAAGTAATGTGGAAAGATACTGTGAACGCAAACTGTATCCGCGCCAGAAGCTCTGCAGTGATGCCATCGAACATGAAGGTCGCCTTATGAGAATGTCTCGTGCAATCAATTATAGTATGCAAGACATTGCTGTTCGCCCTCTGTCTCGTCGCAGGGCCATTTGGTCGCAACACGGCTGGGCACGATCAACCTAGTCGAGACGGCTTACAGCATTCAGCCCCATAAGACCGGCAAGTTGTTCAAGGCGTTTTTCAACCGACTCACCATTAAGATCCGTCAGCTTCTTTGGCAAATGCAGCACGAGTGACTTGCCTTCCACACTGAGCTTGATCTTTGGCAACAGCCCCGTCATCGCCCCTGTGAGCACATAGGCCAGACGCATTGCACCGGCCAGTATACGGGCACGATCCAGCCAGTCTTCCGAAATGAGCTCAACCAGCTTCTGCGGTGCATGCTTTGAATTTACACCTTGATATCGGAAGAATACAGCAAGTGCCATAAACACACGGCCAGGGTGATCCACCCCTACTATTGAGGCTTGCGAAATGAGAGTTAACGCACGGCCTGATCTATAATCCGGATTTGCGCGCCACGATATATCCGCCATCATGCAGGCAGCGTGACGAAGGCGTGCTTCCTCTTCCGTCTCGGATTGTCTAAAGGAAGCAAAAAGACCGTTGGTCCATTCGCAAAGCTCCAGTTCATGTTGCGGCGAGCGGGCATAGCGTTTTGCAAACTCCCATGACGCATTCAGAAGCGGATCTGAATCCCTCACCCGTTTTTTCAGCTTTCCGAACAACAAACCTTCACGCACACCATAAACCGAAGTCACGGCCTGTTTGGGCGTGGTGCGGGATAAAATCCGCTCCAGCACGAGCGCAGATAATGGCAAGGTTTCTGAACGGCTTTTGGAAACTGATTCAATCCCCTTCAGGCTGTCCGGCGATAGTCGTGATACAAAATTGGCCAGTGCAAGTGCCTTGGAATGCTCCATTGCATACCCTTGCACAATCGTCAGTGGATAATGGCTTTGCGCAATGTGCAGGCGGGCCATGTTACGCCAGGCACCTCCCACCATATAAAAAGTTCGCCCCGAAAGATTTTCAAGCAAGGTTGCTCGGTCGAGTTGTGCATCAATATATTCTGCAGCTGCCGCAAGATCGTTTCCGACCTCACCCATGATCCGCAACGGTCCAAGTGGCAAGGTAACGCCATCGCGCAACTTCTTCATGGATACGTCTACCAGTTCGAGACTTCCGCCCCCAAGGTCACCAACAATGCCATCAGCGTCCGGTATGCCCGATAGCACGCCCTTGGCGGCAAAGGATGCTTCCTGCTTGCCGCTCAGCACTGCTATGTCAACGCCCAAAGCCTTTTTTGCGCGGGTAATGAAGGCAGCTCCATTACTTGCTTCACGAACCGCCGCCGTAGCAACAGCAAAAACCTCTGCAGCTTTCATCTGGTCACTCAAGGCGCGAAACCTGCGCAAAGCTGAAAGCGCTCGCTCAGCCGCGACCATGTCCAGCGAACCGGTCTCGGCAACACCTTTGCCAAGTCCGCATAGAACTTTTTCATTGAACATGGGGCTGGGTGCACGGCGCAAACCATCATACACCACCATACGCACCGAGTTTGAGCCAATATCAACCACTGCAACAGGTGGCGCACCTGATATTCTGTCCAGTCTTTTTACCGGGTTCACTTAACCTGTCCCGTTTTCGAGGCTCGTGGCAGGAATCAGGCCTGCCTCGCCGTTTTCACTTATGTGCCTGAAATAGCAGGTGGAAGGCTGTCTTTCAAAGAACTTCCGCGCCCGGACAGTGATGGGTTGTTCATAAAGTAGTTATGAGCATTGAAAAGTGGTTCATTTTTCTCTGGTACGATGCGGTCGGAGCTGCCATCCGGCATCAATTGCCAACTTTGCTGGTTGTCTTTCAGGTTTGCCACCATGATCTGGTCGAGAACCTGTTGCAGAACTGTCGGTGTATCAACTGGGACCAATGTTTCAACCCGGCGATGCAGGTTGCGCGGCATCCAGTCAGCCGACGAAATATACACCCTGGCTTTCTTGTTTGGCAGAGCTGCACCATTGCCAAAACAGACAATACGCGAGTGCTCCAGAAATCGACCTATGATCGACTTTACCCGGATATTTTCAGACAGACCCGGCACGCCCGGCCTCAGACAGCATATACCCCTGATTACCAGCTCAATCTTGACGCCAGCATTACTGGCTCGGTAAAGCGCATCAATAATTTCCACGTCAACAAGTGAATTCATCTTTGCCCAGATGGACGCTGGTCGGCCAGCCTGAGCATGAATGATCTCTTCCTCGATATGCTTCAATAACTGCTTGCTCAACGTCAAGGGTGACAGCGCAAGCCGTTCCATTTCAACAGGCTCGGCATAACTCGACACATAGTTGAACAACCGCGCTGCATCGCGACACAATGCTGGATCACAGGTAAAGAACGACAGGTCGGTGTATATGCGCGCTGTGATGGGGTGGTAATTGCCCGTACCAAAATGCACATAGGTGCGCAGCTGCCCCCCTTCGCGGCGCACCACCATTGATGTCTTGGCATGGGTTTTCAATTCAACGAAACCAAACACAACCTGCACACCGGCACGCTCCAGATTTCGCGCCCATTGAATATTCTTCTCTTCGTCAAAGCGTGCCTTCAGCTCCACGACCGCCATGACAGACTTGCCCGCTTCCGCAGCCATCACGAGTGCTTCCACAATCGGGCTCTGGTTGGATGTCCGGTACAGGGTTTGCTTGATGGCAACAACGTCAGGGTCATTGGCGGCCTGCCGCACAAACTGCACGACGACATCAAAAGATTCATAAGGGTGATGAACAATAATGTCCTTCTGCCTGATAGCCGCGAAGCAGTCGCCACCATGATCACGGATACGTTCAGGAAAGCGTGGATTGTAGGGTGGGAATTTGAATTCAGGCCGATCATCGAGGATCAATTGAGACGTATCCGAATATCCGACCAAACCACCACAAATAACAATGGCCTCTGCGTCGACGTCCATTTCGCGAGCGATAAAAGTGCGCAGATCAACAGGGCAGTCCGCGTCCACCTCAAGGCGCACTACACTGCCACGACGGCGACGTTTAAGTGCACGCTCAAAGTATCTGACCAGGTCTTCAGCCTCTTCTTCAACTTCAATATCACTGTCACGCAAAACCCGGAAAATCCCCCTGCCCTTAAGGACATATCCAGGAAAAAGCCGGGGGACAAAATGGGTAATCATGTCCTCTATCTTGATAAAACGAGCGACTGGTTTGTCCGCTTCATGAGGCCCGTCCGGCAATCTGGTGAACCGTTCAAGTTGCTGTGGCACCTGCACGAGCGCCTGCATGGCCTTTCCGTCAGACTTGCGGGCAAGTTGCAAGGCAATCATCATTCCCCGGTTCTGCAAGAATGGAAAAGGATGTGCAGGATCAATTGAAACGGGTGTCAGAACCAGCAACACCTGTTCATGAAAGCGCTCGTCAAGCCATTCCGCGTCTTCATCAGTCAGTTGGTCAGTTGCAATAAGCTTCACACCAACCTGTTCCAGTTCAGCCGTCAGTGCCTGCCAGCGTGCATCCTGCTCACCCATCAGCTCACTTGCCTTGGCTCGAACGCTTGCAAGCTGTTCTGATGGTGTCAAACCATCCTGTGACATTACCGAGACATGATCCTTGATTTGCGCAGCAAGGCCCGCAACACGTACCATGTAAAACTCATCCAGGTTGTTGCCGGATATGGATAGGAACCTGAGGCGCTCAAAGAGTGGATGGCCTTCATTGCGCGCTTCCATGAGCACACGGTAATTGAAGCCAAGCCACGATAGCTCTCGATTGAAAAACCGCTTCGGCGAACTTAACAGGTCTTCCTGTGACACAAGTTGTGCACTTGCCGTTTCGCTGGCTGTAATGTCGATATCTGCAATATCCTCGATGTTCATTTTCAACCCCAAGCTGGCGACGTTGCTGTCATGGAACTGCTTTTTAACATTCCTATGACAATGCTCCCAAACGTTCCGATCGTCTTAATCATCTGCGAACAGTTCAGGGCTTGATTGCTCCTGCAGGATACGGGAGATGAAGTTTCGTGTGATTTCCACCTTTTGCACAAGTGCACGGCGATCAATCTCGGCGACGAGCTGGCGCGCGGCATCAAATGACCTCTCCATGCGAGAGATCATGAAGCTGATCATGCTTTCATCAACCCGCAATTGTCGATCATTGAACTGCTTGACCAGAACGCCCCTGAGCAGATCATCATCGGGATCGCCAAGCGGGGCAACCTGAGC
>JBAUGO010000269.1:0-1569 GCA_049679775.1 Anderseniella sp. | reverse complement strand
CCGGACGTTTGGACAAACGCTCGCTGGCGATTATCGAGGCCAATGATTCGCTCGTTTATTCCAGCGGCACAAAGATCTACCGAAGGAATGACGGCCCCTCTCCGACGCATTCGATGATCTTCGATGCGAGTCAGTTGTCGAAAGGCCCCGTCGCTTCGCCGGTAGGAGGTGTTCGTGGACTGTCCGTCATCCCAAGTCCCAACGGGCCTGGCGAATCACTGTTGTTCGTCTGGGCACCCGACTCTCGTTCCCGTAGTCATGTCATCCGGCTCGATAGGGACGACAACGGCAGGTACTCACACACAAAGGAAGAATGTGTCGCGGACTTGATGAGCGAGTACCTGTCCGGCACTCCCGTCTATTATGCGTTGGCTGGCTACAACAATATCCTGCCAGTCTTGAATCCCACGACCAAAGAACCCGCTTATCTGATGGGATTCGAATGCTGGGTCGGTGGACGTCAGTTTCCATGCTGGCAAGGCAATGAACGTGGAGGCTTCTACGCCGGCGCGATGTTTGCCATCCGCGACAAGAACGCTCAATTCTGGTTGAACGAAGTGAACGGCCCGGCCACTGTTGAGAAGAGTCCGTTGCAGGCTGTTCGTGCCTACGCCATTTCACCGTTTGAGTCCGAAGATGGGCAGGTGATCTACTTCGGCGGCTTCGTCGCCGACCACGGACCATCTCCCAACACAGCGTGGGTGTACAAGACCTCGGTTGAAAACGCGCTGCGTAAAGACGCCCCTCGACCCGTTCGCCTGACGCCCGCGCAAAGCAAAGCTCAACTCGCGGCACTAATGCAACCTTACCGCTTCGAGTATCGCGATAAACCAGCATTCACCATCCAGATTCCAGGAGAGTTTGCCCGAGGGGAGGCGACTGGTGGTAACGTGTTTCATGCCAAGAAAGCGTTCAACACGCTTTCCATCAGCATCGGCCAAGCTGCAGATCCCGAACAAGCCGCAAAAGGTTACGTGGAAGCGCTGAAACGGGTCGGCAATGGCACGGCTGAAATAGTTGAGCAAAGCGAAACAAAACTTCCCGATGGAACTCCGGCGATGGAGTTCGTCGCAACTTGGGTGACCAAACAGAACGCCAAGCAAACAACCCAGGCCTTGACAGCATGCAAGGACGGACACGCTGTGACGATAGCCACCCACACCTGGGAAGTGGGGCTTCCGGACAAGAGCTTCTTTTTCACCCTGAAGTTTGAGACTCACGAGAACACGGAGAAATAGATGCACTGGTTCTGGGGAACACTCATGGCAATCATCGGGCTGTTTATGCTCGTCTGCGGCACGGTGAAGAGTGACTTCGTTGTCTACCGGTTGCTGGTTGCTCGCTCAAGAATTCTGTGGGGCGATGCGGTCCATCGTTTCTTCCAGGTCAGCGGAGTGATCGTCGCAGTGCTCGGCATTCTCTGGGCCTCCGGAGTCATCTGGTAGGACGTTTGAACGCGAGGCCTTCAAAGCAAATAAAAAACAAACAACACGCTGATTTCAGCGGACATGAGGAACTTGATAAATGAACCGTTTCACCATACTTGGCCTGACAATCCTGAGTGCAACC
>JBAUGO010000268.1:0-4850 GCA_049679775.1 Anderseniella sp. | reverse complement strand
GTCGTGCCCGGCTCCACCTGACAACTGGTCATCACCGTCGTTGCCCATCAGCAAGCTTCCGGTTGAACTGGCAATCAGCACATCATTGTAAGCCGAGCCATAGACTGATTCGATGCTCGTGTAAGTGTCGCCCTGGGCATCCCCGCCAAAGCCTTGACCCGTTGCCAGATTGACGGTCACACCTTGCGTTGATCTGTAGTAGTTGATGCCGTCGTATCCGTTGCCGCCGTCAATCTGGTCAGCACCGACGCTACCGTAGATGCGGTCATTGCCATCACCTGCCTAGATGATGTCGTTGGCAATTGTGCCATAAAGGTTATCGCTGTTCTGGGTACCGTTAACGTACCAGGTCATGCCGAGAAGCGGCTTGGATATCCACCAGTTGTTGATCGTGAGTTGGTAAGCCATTTTTTTAAAAACCCCTCAAGGTTGTGAATTGTTGTTGATGAACAACAACCACACTTCGCAAGGGGGTAAATGTGCAGTTCTTCACAAGCCGTGACAGCTTGCGCAACAAGCGCTGGTCCTACCAGCCGCCAGCCTTGAACAGTCTGTCGCCTTGCTGGTCGATGATTTGCCTGGCCTTGATCAGGGTATATCGCACTGCTTCATCTGACGAGGCAAAGGTGTCCGCGCGGATAAACTCGTGCGCCGGGCCGTCAGGGTCGCTTTCCTTGCGGATGATACCGGCAATATTGAATTGACTTCCGGCTGGCTTGGGGCGGGGTTCAATAATGTACCCGTTATAGATTTCAGTTGCAGTCGCTGGTGTGCTTGCCGATTTGCCACCACCAAACAGCTTCGAAAAAAAACCTGTCATCTCTCACCTCATTATTTTTGCGGCAGTATAGCATTCACGAACATATGATCCAAATACCACTTGCTATAAAATGGCTGCTGGGCAACTTAGCTTATTCTAAGAAAAAACCGACTTGGATGACCATAAATGATTACACCCTTGCTTTTTACCCTTGTGGCCCTCGCTGTCATCTCATTGCTGATAACGCCGAAACGCGGCACTGTTAGCGGCTTTTATGAAGGCGCAGATCAACAGGGCAAGGCACCATCGCTTATAACCTTGGTCTTCAGCCAGGTCACCACATGGATATTCGCGCGGTCTCTGCTGACTGCTGCTATCCTGGGTTTTTATTATGGTGTCGGCGGGGCAATTGCCTATACCGCCTATTACCTGTCGTTCTTCACCGGTGCAGTTATCGTAGACCAGATCAGGTTTCGCCATGGTTTCAATTCCATTCAAGCCTTCCTGACAGACCGTTTTGGGGCGTCCGGCACCAATGCCTATAACGTCGTCGTGGCGTTGCGTCTGTTGTCAGAAGTGTTTGCCAACCTGATCGTTATAGGGATCATTTTCGGCGCTGAAGGCACCTCGCTTTACCTCATCGCTGCCAGCATAGCGGCCGTTTTCACGCTGGGGTACTCCATGGTTGGTGGTCTGCAATCATCCTTGCGTACCGACGTTTTCCAGATGAGCGTGTTTCTGGTCATGCTGGTCGTCCTGGTGTTCGCGCTTGTTGGCGCTCCCGGCTGGTCCTTGTCGCTGCTGGGTTCGACTGCCAGGCCCGTGACAGATCCCGGCTGGGTATTGCTGGCCGTTGCGATGTTGCAGGTTATTTCATATCCCATGCATGATCCCGTCATGATGGATCGAGGTTTTCTGGCTGATCGCAAGACCACCTGGAAATCCTTCCTGCATGCAGGCTGGTTGTCCATGGCCTGCATTTTCCTGTTTGCCCTGCTTGGTGTCTATGCCGGCACAGTCAAGAACCCCGATGAAGCCATGCTGGATGTGTTGCGCCGGACACTTGGAGACACAACCATGCTTGTGCTCAATCTGGCGCTAATTGTTTCGGCGGTTTCTACGCTTGATTCCACCTTGTCCAGCGCATCCAAACTGGCGATCAAGGACATGGCGCTTGCCGCACCAACCTTGCGCAATGGCCGCATAGCCATGCTTGCCTTCATGGTCGGTGGTTTGGCATTCCTGTTCATGGACACCAAGGAGCTTTATGCAGCCGTTGCCATTTCCGGAACCGCCTCGATGTTTCTGACGCCCGTAATCCTGTTTTGCATTATCGGTGGCAGACATGTCAGCCTTTGGGCGTTTCATGTTGCCTTTGTTGCCGCCTTGTCAGGTGCCGTTCTGTACTATTTTGAAGAAGGCGGTCACGGCTTCATGACGGCGATGTTTGGCATCGAGCACAAATATACAAAGCTGTTGTTTATCTGTGTGGCTGTGCTGGCCATTGGCAATGGCGCCTTTGCTCTGGCGCTCAAGCCAAAGTCTGCAGCTCGACCAGCGTGAGCCGTGTCTAGCTCTTGGCAGGTTCTGCTGGTTCAGGCAGAGGCAAGCTGTGAGCCTTGCGCACAACGCGTTCCTCGCTCCATTTGAAGCTGCGGCCATAGTTGGAAATCGGCTCTTCGATCAGCCTGGTCAATATCCAGCTGACCAGCACTGTCGGTGGCAGCGCTGCGATGGTGACAGCAATCTGGGCTGGTGTTTCAATGTCGGGTGCAGTGCCCAGGATTATGTTGTGCATCAGGCCAAGCACTGTCAGGTGTGTCAGGTAGACGGCATAGGAAATATTGCCAAAGAAACACAAAACCTTGTTTTCGTAGCGCCTGGCTTCAGGGCTGCCACGCACCAGCGACAATATCATCATCGCAAACGCCACTGCGATCATGGTCTGTGCCAGCATTTCGAATATCGTGCTTTCAACACCTGTCACAGCACCCAGCAGCAGGGTCGCAAAGATCAGCACGACAGGGGCCACGCGCAGGAACTGGTCCAGGCTCTGCCAGTTGACATGCCACGTCTTGATTGCAACTGCACCAATGATACCAGCGACGAGCACATCAGCATTCGTGATCAGCATGACCTGCGCAGACAACGGCGAGGCGACACCAGATACCGTAATCCACGTACGCGCGCCCATGGCCAGCAGCATCAGCGAGATTAGCACAGGCATCAGATAGCGGCGCGGTGTGAATATCACCATTGCCGGGGCAACCAGATAAAACTGCTCCTCAACGGCCAGCGTCCATGTGGGTGACAGCCAGTGTGTGCCAATGGAATTGCTGGCAGACATCCAGAAATTCTGAATAAATGCCAGATATGTCCACAGCGGGAAAGTTTCGGTCTGGTAGGTCGTTTCCGGGTGGAAAACCCCCTCGATATAGAACACCACGATCACGCACACGAAGTAGATCGGGAAAGTCCGGCAAATGCGCCTGACATAGAACGTCCAGAAAAAGTTCTTGTGGCTTTGCTTTTCAATGATCAGCCTGCCGATCAGATAGCCACTCAGTACGAAAAAGGCATCGACGGCCATCCACCCCATCATCAAGGCGCTTATGCCGTGTTTGACTTCACCGAAAAAGTGCGAGATCACCACGACAACCGTCATCAGGCCGCGAAAGCCATCAAGCGCGATGACCCTGCGATCAATACTGCGCCTGTCACCTGCGATTGGCTGTCCCGTATTCTGCTCCATAGGGGCAAAAGTACACAGTCACCGCTTAAGTTTATCTTAAAGACACATGGCGTAACTTTAGACACTATCGCGGATCAACGGACACGTAGAGCAATGCACGCCACCGCCATTGAGTTGCATCTTGTCAAAGTCGATGGGAATGACCTCAACACCCTTTGACTGCAACAGATCCAGCGTGCGATTGGACGCGCCATTGCCCATCATGTAGCGACCTGGCGCAATGGCCAGCCCGTTGATGATCCATGGATTGTCCTGCGGGGTGATTTCCACCGTGTCCACACCCATGGTGCGCAGGCGTTCCAGAAACCAGAACGGCAATTGCGTGGCATCCACCAGCGCCAGGTTCTTGTCGACCATCACGAACGACCCATCAATATGGATCGTATAGCCATTGAGGTCCACCACCAGCAACTCCACGCCCTGACGCTTCAGCACATCATCAAGCTGGCTGATGGCTTCATCATTGATGCGGATGGAACGGCCCACCACGGCGGTTGATGAATTGATCCATGCGAATGAGCCCCCCTCCAGCATGCCGTTGGAATGGATCGTGCGCAGGATCGGCACGCCCAGTTTGGCCAGTGTACGGCTGACCACATTCTCCTCACCCTGGCGGATGCGCGGCGCCATCCGGCATACCACTGCACCACCTTTCACCATCAAGGCGCTATCGCGCGTATAGCACGACTTCAACATCCCGTCCGTCTGGCCCTGACCATCCAGATAATGAACCTCAATGCCCTCGCGCTTGAAAATCTCCACCATCTTGTCGTGTTGCGCGCGCAGTTCATTCATAGGTGGCACATGGTCAGATTGCCAGTACCAGCCCTTTTCAAGGTCACCAAACGAGCCGATCTCGGCAATCTTCTTGTTCGGGTCCACCATGTCCAATTCCGGCCCCGGACGGTGCACGAGAATGGAGCGGATCCGCCCGACATCATTGTCGACCCCCCACGCCGTGCCCCAGTCCTTTTCCAGTCGCGCCTTGTCTTCAAATGGTGGTTCCGGATCAGACCCGAACAGCTGGATGGTTTTCTGGTAGACGTGCTCACCTAGCCCGAATGATGAACTCATGGAGACTTGTTTCCTTATCCGAGAATTTCGTAATGCGCTTCAACCGGCTTTTGCGAGTTGATATCCAGTATGTCCTGCGGGCAGCATGACATCACCGCAATGACATCCATCTCCGCCCTCAAGATCACATGGTCATTGGGTTTTGACAGGGCAGGGTCAAATGACAATGACCCGTCCTGCTGCCAGGGAATGTTCATGAACAGGTTGATGGATGCAGGCGTATACGGCACATGATATCCAAGCTCGGCCAGCGCGGCATGCATG